>CAZHUW010000007.1:0-1319 GCA_964535295.1 uncultured Bacteroidota bacterium | reverse complement strand
AGCAATGGCGTATAAGGATACACAAACTTGACGGCCGAAGTGGAATCATAGAACCGGATCTCAGTTGGCGGATCCACGCTGCTGCTGTCGATGAAAAATTGTACCATGATAGGTACAGGAAAATGATTCCTGATTTTACCGGTGATCGTCACGCTTTTCAGGCGCTCATACAGCTTTTCCTTATCACTGGGACCTATATCCATCAACGACGGATCAGTTCTTACTACGTTGCGTGACGTGTCATTGGGCAGACTGAAGACCAATGGCGCACGTAAATTGATCTGTGCATTGATGAAATCTTCTCGGTTCACGACGCCTGAAGTAATATTATCTCCTACAAAAACATTCCCCGCAACGATGATGGAATCCGGAAGTAAACTTAGCAAAGCCGCGACCGAATCATAGTTGGAAGTTTGAATGGTATCTTTCCTCGACGTTCCTGATGTATATGCCGGAATATTTGCAAAAATGTGGGCCGTCTTGGTTGCATTGGGTAATTTTTTTCCTGTAATAGTAATGTCCATTGAGATCGGAAAGGGAATTCGGTGATCGGTAATGATCTCAAAAAATGCTCGTTTTATCTGGATACTGTCAAGATGTTTTATATCGATATACTGACTTGTTCGATCCAGATCAATTTGTTCCTGCGCGAGTTTTGCGCGTAATCGGGAAAACTTTAATGTGTCCAATGTGGCTTTGACCTTGATCCCCTGCCCATTAGCAATGGTTGAGGGCGGAGAACTCGCCGGTACAGAATCCGTCCGGATGGTGTATTGATAATTCATGTACTGATTGCCGATCAAGGAACTGGTCGGCGTAATTTTCCATTTATCCAATTTGATGATCACAGACGCCCCTGTGGGAACGCGCACGGTACGATTGAGCTTTATCCCGGCCGAATCGAAATCAGAAGATGAAAAAAATAACCAGGCATTGACCGGCAGACCAAGGTTTGTAAAGTTTAACGTAATTTTTCCCGTTTCAATATATCCCGAATCAATGACTGAATTTGAAGAGGACTTAAAAGAATCCACCCGCGTAATGGTCTGAGACGGAAACCGGCCGGTGATGCTCGACCCTATCACGTCGGCAACTATTTTGATCGAAACCGCAAGGCTTGTATCAACAAAAACGTTTGTGACTGAACCCGTCGAATGGCCAAATACACGAACCGTCAGAGGCGTTGTAATGGTGGTTGTTGAAGCAAATGTCCGTGTCTGATTTTGGGTTCCACCTACATTGACAGCGATCTTGAAGCTGTCTACGCGTACTAGATTCTGACCGATAATAACAATTGTCAAAGAATCAAAACTAGCTTG
>CAZHUW010000006.1:0-38472 GCA_964535295.1 uncultured Bacteroidota bacterium | reverse complement strand
CGGTCCGGAATTGCCAATGGAGGGATCATGAGCGTGCGGGCCGCCGTTTATCATATCGCGGGGCATGAGTTACACCATTTGAATATCATTAGAAATAAATATATTTGATCCGTTAGGTTAAAAAGTCAAAAACCCATGCGACCCGTTTTTTTTCCTACCCAATCTGATTTTCGAAAATGGTTGAATAAGAACCATGACTCGCTGGACGAACTGTGGGTAGGTTTTTACAAAAAGGATTCGGGTATCCCCAGTATTACCTGGCCGCAATCGGTCGACGAGGCTTTATGTTTTGGCTGGATCGATGGAATCAGAAAGTCTGTTGATGAAAAGAGCTACATGATCCGCTTCACGCCGCGACGGCCTAAAAGCAACTGGAGCGCGATCAATATCAAACGGGTGAAGGAACTCAAAAAGCTCGGCCTCATGATGCCATCAGGGTCAGCTGCATTTGAAAAAAGGGAAGAGGGGCGTTCGGAGATCTATTCGTTTGAGCGAAAAGCGGTGAAACTGGATAAGACACATGAGACGATTTTTAAGAGAAATAAAAAAGCCTGGGCGTTCTTCCTTTCCACGCCCCCGTCGTATCAAAAACCGGCCATGTGGTGGGTGATGAGTGCGAAACAGGAAGAGACCCGTCTCAAGAGACTTTCAACTCTGATCAAGGATTCTGCCGGGGGATTGAAAATCAAACAACTTCGGCGGCCAAACGACCGACAAGAGTGAATACGTGTTTTCTGAAATCGGAACACTTAGGATTTCGAATTTGGACAGAAGATGATCTGCCTCTGGCCTTACAACTGTGGGGTGATGAAAAGGTCACTCAATTTATCGATGCCCGCGGAAAGCTTACAAACGAACAAGTCCAAGATCGGTTAACCAAAGAGATCCAAATTTTCAAGAAGTACGATGTGCAATATTGGCCGGTTTTTCTGTTAGTTGATGAGCTCTTTATCGGCTGCTGCGGACTGAGACCTTATAAACCGGAAGACCGGATATTCGAGTTAGGCGTACATCTCTGTTCCGGTCAGTGGGGACATGGTTATGCAACCGAAGCGGGGTTGACGGTCATGAATTATGCATTCAAAGCCTTATCGGCAAATGCCCTTTTTGCAGGACATAATCCGAAGAACGAAACCTCCCGGCATTTGTTGATGAAATTAGGATTCCGTTATACCCATGACGAATTTTATACACCGACAGGATTCATGCATCCGTCATATCTGATTCGAAGGGACGAATTTCTACCGCCGCAGTAAAGCCTATTGTTTAGTGCTGTTTTTAATAAAATCTAAAGCTTCCTGTAATCTTGCATTAAACTCCTGTGGCGCTTCGATCATCGGATAATGCCCGGTACCTTTCACGAAGAAGACCTTATATCCGCTGCCGGTATTTTTTGTAAGCAGTTTATCGTCCACGGGATACCGGTCCGAGTTGACCAGTACCAGCGGAACTTTTAGCTTTTTCGAATAAACGCTCTCTTTTGAAGATTCTTCATATAAACTGCGCAACGTAGCAGCAGACCGTACGGTATCCGCCGTCAGGATATCATTCATGACCCGGGCGCGAACCGTACTGTCGGTGGTCGGACTGAATAGAAAATTGGCAAATAGATTGGCGGTGGATACATAATTTGTTTCCAGCATTTTAATAAAAGCTTCCGATTCCGCTTTAGCCGTATCGTTTTGTTCCTTGCCGAGTTCATGTAGGTTATCGATACCGATGAATCCGGTCACTTTTTCCGGGATCTTATCGTACACAAGAAGATTGATATTCCCCGACATGGAATGGCCTATCAATATCACACTGTCCAGTTTTAATTGGCGGATGAGGTCAACTACGTCATTAGCGTAATTGGCGATGCTCCAGTCTTTTCTTTCGACCTTTGACCTCCCATGGCCCGCCAGATCGAGGGTCAGTACTTTGTATTGGTTCTTAAAAGCATCAGCCTGGCTATTCCAATACGACCCGTTGATGCACCAGCCATGAACGAATACTAAGGTTCGGGTCCCTTGGCCTGTCAGGCTGTAATTTAGCGGCGTTTTGATCTTTTGATCCGCGGGCCCGCAAGCCGACAGGGTTAATACAAAGATCAACAAAACATAAAATGGTCTCATTTCAGGGTTCCTTTTTGTTTTTTTAACAGAGAGGCAGAGGTTTTTTTAATCAGATCTTTCAAAGTTTTCAAATGTACGTCACTCAGTTTGTTAATATACAAACACGATCCGCCGATCTTGTGTTTGCCCAATTGTCTCAACAGATCGGGATGCTTTTTGATCCCGCCGATAAGGTACAGCGATATATTCTGTTTCCTGGGCGAAAAACCCGCAACAAACCAATCCCCTTCCCGGCCGCTTTCAGATCGGTAATGATAATCCCCGAATCCGACAATCGCATCACCCCACATGACCGGTTTTGATCCAGTGGCTTCGGCCATGAGTTTCAGCAGATCAAAACAATCTTTCCGTTTTTGTTCGTCCTCAATGGTATGTAAGAATTGAGCAACGTTCTTCGCATTCTTTTTCGTTTTTAATTCTGCCATACGATTAAATGTTATGGGTTTTGTATGATCATATTTCTTGCCGGATAGCTGTGATCAATTGCCGCATATCATCCATACTATGCGCCGGGAAATTTGTGATCCGTACAACGGAATCTTTGTGTTTTCCATATCCCGATCCGATCTCAAATCCTTTTTTTCTCAGTGTAGCGATCAGTGCAGCGGATCCTCCGTCTACATTTATCACATTAACGGTTTTGGACCTTGCCAAGGGATCTTTGACAAAATAAGAGAATTTAGAATGCGCTGAAATAAAATTCTCGAGTTCCGTATGCTTTTGCAAGGTCTCATCCCGAATGATTTTTATGCCGAGCCCAAGCATATCCTTGAGTACGCAATTCAATAAATAAATGTTGAAAACATTAGGAGTTTCAAAGGTTTGGAATTCGCGTCCGTAAGTTTGCATAGATGAAAAATCCCTGTAACCGCCGGTGTAATAAACCTGTTTTTGCAATAACTTTGACTTTTCAATGGCACGCGGGCTAACGATCATGATCGCCAGGCCGGCAGGTAATCCGAAACCTTTTTGAACGGATACGTAGACCGCGTCAAGACGTGCATAGTTAAGGTCAACATAAGGAAGAGATGAAACGCAATCCACCGCGATCAGTTTATCCGGATATTTTTCTGCAAGCCGGTCAATATCTTCCGGCGGCATGGCGACTCCGGTGGCAGATTCATTTTGAGTGACCGCGATCAGTTCGGTTTCCGGGGCTATCGTTATTTGATCGACGTCAAATCCTTCGCCTTCGGGCACGCGGGATTGTAACGGCTTCTTATTTAAGGCGACGGCGGTATCGTAGAACTTCGCGCCGAAAGCGCCGCTGACCAGGTGATACGACGATTCCGCAACGCAATTCTCAATGATCCGTTCCCAGCATTCCGTTGCCGACGAGAGAAAGAATATTTCATGGCCGATCGGCAAATTCAAAAGTTGCCGCAGGTGCAAGACCGTTTCCTCGTAAATACGTTTGAATTCCACACTGCGGTGAGAAATGGATCCGATCTGTTCGTCCGCTGCCTTGACCAGATGCTGACGCAAAGTAGGGTACGTTTGTGTCGGTCCTGCTGTGAAGTAGATCATGTCATTGAACATTGTTCATTACTCATTATTCATTAATAAAGCATTCTCAGCCGTATCGTTTCTGGAATATCTTTGAGTTCCTGAATTACTTCTTTCGGATATTCCGCCGTAACGTCCGTGATGACATACCCGATGTACTCGTTCGTTTTTAAATACTGTCCTTCGATATTGATCTTATGATGCGCAATGATGCTGTTGATCTTTGACAGTACCCCGGGCAGATTGCGGTGAATGTGAATGATCCGGTGTCCGTTGCGTAATTCCGGAAGCTGGAGCTGCGGAAAGTTAACGCTTAACATCGTATTGCCGGTATTCACAAAAGAGATGCATTTGCCCGCAACATATTCGCCGATATTTTTCTGAGCTTCTTCTGTGCTGGCGCCGATATGCGGCGTCAGGATCACATTCTCAAATTGCTGCAGGGGTGAGATGAAAGCCTCTTTATTGCTTTTAGGTTCTTTCGGATACACATCCACCGCCGCGCCGCGGATCTTTCCCGATCGTAACGCCGCGCACAGGGCATCCATGTCTACAACGTTCCCGCGGCTTGCATTAATAAAAAGTACGCCTTCCTTCATAGCGTCAAATTCATACGCGCCGATCAGATTTTTGTTCTCTTTTCGTCCGTCAACATGTAGGGTGACGATGTCGGCCTGTTGCAAAACATCGCGCATGGATGAACAAGCCGTGGCATTGCCCAGCGCCAGTTTTTCCTGTATGTCGTAAAAACATACCGTCATTCCCAGCGATTCTGCCAGTACAGAAAGGGTCGACCCGATATTGCCGTAGCCGATAATCCCCAGTTTCTTACCGCGTACTTCGTAAGAACCCTTTGCCGCTTTGGTCCAGGTGCCGCTTCGCAGTTCATGGCTTTTCTGTGGTAATTGACGTGACAAGGAAAAAATATATCCCAAAACCAATTCGGCAACGCTTCGCGTACTGCTATGCGGAGCGTTGAAAACGGGGACGCCTTGTTCGGCGGCAGCCTTTAGATTGACCTCGTTGGTGCCGATTGCAAAAACGCCGATCGCTATGAGTTTAGGAGCCAGTTTCAACACTTCCGGCGTGATCTCGGTCTTTGAGCGGATACCAAGGATGCTGACATCGGAAAGTTTGTTTTTTAGTTCATCAAAACTCAAGGCTTGGGGTAAGGTTTCGACTGTGTATCCTTCTTTGTTCAGAATTTCAGCCGCGGACGGATGAACGTTTTCCAGCAGCAGGGCTTTGATCCTGTTCTTGGGATATGAATATCGGCCGGGAAGGTTCTGATAGAAGAGGACATCGTCGAAATTAGGGCATACCGCGTCCGCCAACCCCATAACGTTCTTTCTTTGCACGTTCTCTGTAAAGGCAATGAACGTTTTACACAGGCCTTTTTCTTTGATCTCGTAATCGGTGATCCCGTCGCCGATCACGAAGATATCACCTTTGAGTTTCTTTTGACGTATCGCTTTCGCTTTGCCGCCGTTCTGAGCAAGCGGATTCTTCATATCGGCTCCGGAAATGCTGCCGGACTTGGTGAAGACAAACGTATTGGCAAGAACATGCGACCGCTGTATCCCGAATTCTTCTACGACCGGAAAGATATAATCGGTGAAACCGCCGGACAGGATGTAGATCTGGTCGGCAAATTGGATAAAAAATTCTTTATTACGCAAAATTGACGGTGTAATGGCATCTCGAAGAAGGTGGATCAATTCCTGCAGATGCTGTTTTTTGGGTGTGAAAAGAGCCAGCCGTTTTTTAAGGGACTCTGAAAAGGTGATAGTTCCTTCCATGCCCTGGCGGGTAATATTCCTGATCTCTGCCAGAATATTATTCTTATTCGGATGTTCTTTGAGAGCAATATCAGCGAGCTCGTCAAGCGATTCCAGCCGGATAAAAGTGCTGTCAAAATCGATAACGAATATTTTGTCTTTGTGCATCGAATGATTTCTGTTACTCGTTATCTTATTTTTTCAAAAGGCCTGACATCGTTTGATGTCAGGAGATTAGCGTATTTAGCGATCTTTTCCGCATCCCAATCCCACCATTTGATCTGAAGTAATTTTTCTATGGTCTTTTCGTCAAACCGCATTCGAATGAGTTGTGCAGGATTTCCTCCCGATATCGAATACGGTGGAATATCTTTCGTTACGACCGAGGCGGTTGCAATAATGGCGCCGTCGCCGATCCTGATCCCCGGCATGATAAGAGAGCGGTAACCGATCCACACGTCGTTGCCGATCTCTGTATTGCCTTTGTTTGGGAAAGTTTTTCCTTCCATGGTGCTTTCCCAGCCATTGCCGAAAATGGAGAAAGGGAAAGTGGAGACGGCATCCACCAGATGATTGCCGCCGTTCATAATGAACTCGACACCGGATGCGATCTGGCAGAATTTCCCGATGATCAGTTTGTCGCCGGTAAAATCGAAATGATATTTCACATTCTTCTTGAAGTTCTCGACCGTTTCAAAGTCGTCATAATAGGTATAATCGCCGACGATGATATTTGGGGCGGATAGTATGTTCTTTAAAAAACATAAGGAGTCAATTCCATTTAAAGGAAATTTTGTTAATGGGTCAGGTCCGTGCATGATTCATTCTTTAACAAGAGCGTCGTAGTATGAGAAAATTTATGAGTTTTTAGCCTACTTCTTTCCAAAGGTTATCTGCTGTGGCCGGGAACCCGGTATCCTCCGGATCATTTTTCTCGCTTCAAGATCGAGCTTAACCGTCGTATAATACCAAAGCACCGATCCTTCAAATCGTTTTTCAACTGACGCGACAACTTCTTCAGCCAGACCTTCGAATGTCAAGATCTTTCTTCTTTTGAGAATTTTGATGATCGCTTCTTTTATCATCTCGTATTTCGCCGCGTCGATCCTCACACCGGTTTTACCTTCAGGGTGCAGGGTCAGGATCTTTTCTTTAACAGGTTTTTTCATAATCGGCTTTTTTTTGCTTCTATTGATTTAAGGTAAACAGATCTTTCCGAGTATGGCTTTCTTCTTGGCGCCGGTTACATGCGGGATATTGGCCGCATTTCCGCAGATCGCCTCATTAGCAAGGATAGCGAAGAGGATCGCTTCCTTTGCATCCGTCGGAATATTGTAGTCCGAAGATAATTTGACATGAACATCCTTAAAATGGAATTTCAGCCTCTCCACGAGAAACAGGTTTCTGGCTCCGCCGCCGCTGACAATGAGTTCGTCCCAGCGCGATTCCGGCTGAACGAAACGCTCATACTGATCGAATATCGACCGGGCTGTAAATTCCGTAAAAGTAGCAACAAATTCCTCCGGGGATACTTGTGGAAAATGGGCGATCAGGTGCTGGCAGTATTGTTGGCCGAAAATCTCGCGGCCCGTTGTTTTAGGTAATGACTGAAAGAAATACGCATGATGCATCAGTTCCTCCAGCAGTTCTTCATTTACTCTGGATGCCCGCGCAATGTCGCCGTTCTTGTCGCATGGCAGTGCGAAGAATTTCTGCGTGATATAATCGATCATCATATTACCCGGCCCGGTATCGAATGCGGTGATGTCTTCAAGGCTGCCGCCCTTTTTCAACACCGAGAAATTAGCAATGCCGCCGATATTCAATATACCGCGATTTTGGGTAGGGCTTCGGAAAACGATGTAATCCAGGTACGGCGTCAAGGGGGCGCCGCTCCCTCCTGCAGCCACATCGGCGGATCGGAAATCGCCGACCGTAAGAATGCCCGTTTCCTGAGCGATCACGGAGGGATCACCGATCTGAAGCGTGGAATGCACGTTGTACCGGAATAATCTTGCCATATTCGGATGGTGCAATACCGTTTGTCCGTGCGAACCAATAAGGTCTACCGCTCCGGCTTTGATACCCAGGAGTTCCAGAAATTGATTTACCGTGTTAGCAAAGATGCGGCCCAGCAGAACGTGAAGCTGGGAAATATCCTGCAACGAGCCTTTATCGACGCTCGACAGAACATGATCCTTGAGTCCGTCCGGGAAGAGGAAATGGTTATACATCTGCAGATGCGGCTTTGCCGACAAGCCGCTGCCTTCAATTCTTACCAAGGCGACATCCATAGAGTCCATAGATGTGCCCGAATTGAGTCCGATCACCAGCCGTTCTGGTTTTTGGGAAAATTTTTCAATGAGATGCATATTTTAATTATAAGAATATTATCCAATCAGGTCAATTATTGATTTTGTGAGACGGATCGTGACGGTTCGTTACGTTTGAAGGACGGTATCTGTTTTATAGCGCCGGTGACGTTGCAGATGTCTTCCTGAGATACTACTTGCAACGTTTTCAAAATTCATTTAAATTGCCCGCAAGCTAAACTATTCGAAGGATATATTATGGCACAGGTACAACAAGATACAACCGGCGCAGGCAGGACCCTGCAGAAATTATTGGACTGGTGGGACCGTACGTTTCCGGCCCAATCCAATCACCGCGCATCGAATGCGCAGTTCCTCGATTTTTACATTCATGAATCGAAAGTATATGAGCATGTAAAGCTGGTGATCAGTGAAGTTCAATACCCTTATCTAAAAGAAAAACTGAACGCTTTTCTTACGCGGCAGGCAGCATTGATCGAATCGCTCAAACAGCGTATTGCCGAACAAGCCGGAAAGGAACCCGTAAAACCGGAGTTCGTATTTCATGATCAGTTCGGCGTGCGTCTCTCGCTCAGCTTGAGGGAAATTCATGACATGTACAATCAGTACATTTTTCATACGGCCGTTGCACAGGATGAAGGCACCCGCGTTTTTATGCAGAAATTAGTTGATGAAAAGCAGGTCCAATCGGCGCTGCTGTCCGACATGGTAACCAAAATACATAATTGAGGATAAATGAATCTAACCGAGATCGCTATTATGCTCGAGAACGGCCAGGAGGCGGAGCAAATCAAAGGGTGCAAGGAATACCTTGATCGTTTCGGTCTGCGTTACGAAACCGTCACTATTGAACATTTATCTAATCCGGAAGAACTGGTCGAGTTTGTCAAAAAAGGCACCGATCGCGGGATCCGGGTCTTTATAGCCGCCTACAGTACCACATCGGGTTTAGCCTCGGCAATCGCCTCCCGGACCTATCTGCCTGTGATCGGCATTCCGCTTTCATCCGGTTCGACGCATGGATTGGATACGCTTTATGCCATGGCTCAGCTTCCGGAAGGCACGCCGGTAGCCACGATGGGTATCGGCCCCAACGGCGCAAAGAACGCCGCGATTCTTGCCGCGCAGATACTTTCTTTTTCGGATCATCATTTGAGAGACCGTTTATTGTTCTTTAAACAAAACGGATGCCGTTTCTAATACAAAGGAATTTGGATGAACGATAAACGCGCGCTCATTGTGATTCCGACCTACAATGAGAAAGATACGATTCCGCTGATTATCGCCAGGATATACGCGTACGATTTCACCCGTTATATATCGGAACTGCATATCCTGGTGGTGGATGATAATTCTCCCGACGGTACCGGACAGGTTGTTAAAGAGTTGCAAACCTCCGATCCGCGGATCCATTTGCTCGAACGCAGCGAGAAGCAAGGCCTCGGGAAAGCGTACGTGGCAGGATTTCTTTTTGCGTTGGAACAGAAGTACGATTACATTTTTGAGATGGACGCCGATCTGTCGCACGACCCCGTATACCTGAAAGACTTTTTTGAAAAGATCCTGGAATACGATCTCGTGATCGGATCGCGATACGTCAAAGGAGTGAATGTGATCAATTGGCCGCTCAGCAGGCTTTTGATCAGTTATTTCGGCAATAGGTATGCGCGGTTTGTGACGGGAATTCCGGTGCGCGATGTGACCGCCGGGTTCAAATGTTTTCGGGCCGACGTTCTTCGCGCCATCGATCTCAGCCGCGTGAGCGCGAGCGGGTATTCATTTCAGATCGAGATGAATTACCGCGTGTGGAAACTCGGGTTTAAGTTATGTGAAACGCCGATCATCTTTTATGATCGAACGATAGGTTATTCCAAAATGTCGGCGAATATCGTCAAAGAAGGATTGCTGCTTGTCTGGAAACTGAAGATCAAGCATTTTTTCGGCAGGTTATAAACACAAGGAGGCGTCTTGCCCGTTATATTGGATTTTGAAAAACCGATCGCGGAACTTGAGAGTAAGATCCAGGAGATGGAATCTGCGGCGGAACAAGTGGATATTTCCGAAGAACTCGAAGGCCTCAGAAAAAAGGTGGAGCAAATGCGCGAAGAGATCTACTCCAACCTGACCCCCTGGCAAAAGGTACAACTGGCGAGGCATCCCGAGAGGCCGCGGTCGCTTGATTATATCGAGCGTATCAGCGTCGGCTTTGTGGAACTGCATGGCGACCGTTTATTTGGCGACGACCACGCGATCGTTGGCGGCATCGGTAAGATCGAAAACACGGAATTCATGATCATCGGCCAGCAAAAAGGCAAAGACACCAAGAGTCACGTGTATCGTAATTTCGGTATGCCCAACCCGGAAGGCTACCGCAAGGCCATGCGCCTGATGAATATGGCGGCTAAATTCAAACGGCCGATCCTGACGCTGATCGATACGCCGGGCGCCTATCCCGGTATTGAAGCGGAGGAGAGAGGACAAGCCGAAGCGATCGCGAAAAATCTTTTGGTCATGTCGCGATTACCCGTTCCGGTCATCTGCGTGATTATCGGAGAGGGCGCTTCCGGAGGCGCTTTAGGTATCGGCGTCGGCGACCGATTGCTGATGATGGAGAATACCTGGTATTCTGTGATCGCGCCGGAATCGTGTTCAAGTATTTTATGGCGAAGCTGGGAGTATAAGGAACAAGCCGCTTCGGCTTTGAAACTCACCGCCGACGATCTGATGAAGTTCAATGTGATCGACGGGATCATCAAGGAACCTATCGGCGGCGCCAACCGCGATTACGATCAGGCCGCAAAAAATGTGAAGGCAGCCGTTTTGAAAGAATTGGAGGTGTTGCAGCAGATGCCTGTACCGGAGCTTCTTGATGCGCGTATTGAGAAATACTCCAAAATGGGACGGTGGGGAGAGTTGAAGAATTGATTCATTGAGTCAATTAGTCATTTTTCATTTCTTGTTAAGTGTTTTTTGTTTCTTCCATTCTTTTGTGTTTTTCGCGTATTTCGCGGGCCCCGTATTAAACATTCCACAGATGAATTCAACAAAAACCAATATTACCCGCATCCGCGTCCGCTACGCCGAGACCGACAGCATGAAAGTCGCATATAACGCGAGTTATTTTGTTTGGTTCGAGGTCGGCCGCAATGAGATCATGCGCGATCTGGGCTATCCTTATTCGCAGCTTGAATCGGAAGGATTTTTTCTTCCGGTGATCGAGGCGCATTGTAATTATATCAAACCGATCCGCTACGATGATGAACTGGATCTGCATTCGGCTTTTACAGAACAGAATGGCGCGCGCATACGGATCGAATACAAGTTATTCTGTCAAACGGTATTAGTTGCTACGGGTCATACCGTTCACGCTTTTACCGATCATAGCGGCCGGCCGGCGCGCCCGCCAAAGAAATTTTTGGAGAAACTGAAATGAAATACGGGTCTGCAATATCGATCTTTACCATTTGTTTGTTTTTCAAAGGCGCGCTCCTCGAAGCGCAAAATCTCGACACGCGTATCTTCCGCTCGATCAACGATCATCATACAAAATTCAGCGATAATTTTTTCAGTTTTCAAAGCAATTCCGTCAAGCCCGTTTATATCGGAACGCCTTTGGGTTTTCTTGCCACGGGCATCATTCGGAAGGACCGAAAAGCGGAAGATACGGGATTTTTGCTGTTGACCGCGGCCATTCTGAACTACGGAATTACGTATGGAATGAAAAATGCGGTTGATCGAAAACGTCCTTACAAAGCGTTGTCGGGCGTACACACGGTCGGGTCAACGGAACGCAGCGCTTCGTTTCCATCAGGCCACACGAGTTCCGCTTTCACCGTAGCGACGATGGTTTCGTTGAATTATCCCAAGTGGTACGTGATCGTACCGAGTTTTGCCTGGGCAGGGATTGCGGGATACAGCCGCATGGCGATCGGGATGCATTATCCGAGCGACGTGCTGATGGGCGCCGTGGTCGGGGCGGGGAGCGCTTATCTCATATACAAATTAAGAAAACCGATCATCAGGACGAAAGACAAAGTTTTCCGCTAACGATCCTGCCGCTAAACGTAAATATCCGTCATGACCGAGACCCAGCGATGAACCAGTTTCTCGAACATGGTTTTCATATGTTGTGCCGTTCGGTAAACAAAATAGATCAGAAGCCCCAGGATCAGAACAAGATTCATAGCGGTCAGTATTAACAGTTGTTTTCCGGCATCCGTTTCCTGCTGCGCCAGCATCCGGTTTTCAGCGGCCAGTAACGTGAGGGAGGCAGAGAATTCATGAAAGAGGGCACTCGACTTGGCAAGGATAACGGCTTTGGCATCTTCATTCTTATTTTCTTTGGATAGCGAGATCATAAGGCGGTGTTGATTCAGATATTCATCCCATTTTGAAACGAAATCGGCATACAGCCTTTTTTCATTTAAGGTGGTAATCAAGGGTTCGTAGCCTGTCATTTCTTCACGTATCGCTTCGTTTATCTTCTGCATATTGTTTTCATAAGATCTCATCTGATCTTCGGTTACCGACAAGATGTGTTCCAGCTCATTGATCCGGAAATCGGATGTCAGCGTATTGATAGTGCTGACGTGCTGGACACTGGGAAGCCAGTTGTTGTTGATCTCCAGAGACTTGTTATGAATGGCGTTCATGAACAATGCCAATCCGGTCAGGCCAGACAGGATCAAACAACTAAAAACGATCAATTGCCGTTTAATAGGATTCATAACTTTCCTTTACGGTTTGGTGACCTGATTTATTTATATTAACGATAATTTTTTTGCAAATTAGGTTGCGCTACAGGCATTCTTGTGAAAAATCAAGATGATTTTTTAATTTTTCTTCTTCACTTCAACGGCCGTGATGATCTTGTTCTCGCGCCGTGCGGTCATCAAATGCAGAATAACCGCGTCGCCGTTCTTGAGGTCCCTGATCGCAGATCTATAATCATCCATGTTGGAAATAGGTCTATTGTTCACGCGAGTAACGATAAATCCTTCGTAAACGCTTTGCTCTTTGGCTTGCCAGGAAGAATTGGTCACGATCACGTTTTTGGCCGCCAGCGCATTATCCGAAGTTTCCTCCACTTCAAATCCCATGCCCTCGCCGATCTCGTCCTTTATTTCTTTCTTCAAATTATTTTGCGTCTTTACGGGGGGCGGTGTGGTCGATCCGTCAACGGATTTGAGAGTAACGGATTTTGTGATCCTGTTCCCGTTGCGCTGAATAAGCAGTTTTACGGCATCGCCGGGCTGTTTAAGAGCCACATAGGCCTGCAGATCGTTGGATTGATTTAATTTTCGTCCGTCTATTTCAAGTATTACATCGCCTTCTTCGAGACCGCTTTCTTTCGCTGCGCCATTATCCACCAGCGATTCAACTAATACGCCCTGCGCCGTGGTCAACCCGACCGCTTTAGCGTACGTGGCATCCACATCCTTGATGCCCACGCCCACGTACCCGCGAACGGTCTGTCCGTACCGGATGATATCTTCCATCACATGTTTGGCGATGTTGGAGGGTACGGCAAATCCGTAACCCTGATAAAGCCCTGTCTTTGTAGCGATCGCGGTATTGATGCCGATGAGTTCGCCTTTGATATTGACCAATGCGCCGCCGCTGTTGCCCGGATTGATCACGGCATCGGTCTGAATAAAACTCTCGACCCCGTATTGGTCGCCGATAATATCGATCTGACGCCCGAGCGCGCTGATGATACCGGCAGTGACGGTGGAATTAAGGCTGAGAGGAGAACCGATCGCCAGTACCCATTCGCCGACATCGATATTATCCGAATTGCCGAATTTGGCGGCCGGAAGTTTTTCCGCGTCGATCTTGATAAGCGCGATATCGGTGAGCGGATCGGAACCGAGTAATTCCGCCCTGAAGACACGTTTATCGAGAAGTCTTACGGTGATCTGATCGGCTTCGGTCACAACGTGATGATTGGTAAGAATATAGCCGTCGGGGTGAACGATCACGCCGGACCCCAGCCCTTGTTCAGGAATGTTCTTATGGAATTTTCGGAATATCTCGTCGAAACCGCCGCCCACGGAAACTTTTTTTTCACTGATTATCGTGACCACCACAGGCTTGACCTGATTGGCTATCTGTGCAAACGCTTTGCCCGAAGATTCAATCTGGACCAAGTCGGTTGCGGCAGAAGCAAAATTAACATCGGGTTTATCGTCCGCACGGGTGAACCCGGTCAGATCCAGTTTGGAACTCAGTATTAATCCGGCAAAAATCCCGATCGCAAGTACGGCGGTTAAAATAACAAGAGGCAGTCGTTGACGCATAGGTATCTCTTTCTCGAATTGTTTTTCAGTTTAGTCGTGCCCAGTTTTTATCACAGGGACACAGAGAGCATAGGGTTTCATGAGTTTCAATTTAAAAAGCTTAAACAATATTTCAGGTCTCTTCGTGTTCTCTGTGCCTCTGAGTTCGTATTTAAATTTTCTTACTTTTTTCCAGACGTTTTTTTGCCGCATCCTGCGACGACATGCCGTATTTTTTTACGATCTCGTCATTGACCCAGATCGGGCATTTGAAACGGATGGCCAGCCCCAAAGCATCGCTGGGCCGCGCATCGATCTCCAAAGCGCCTTTATTTCCTTTGATATAAAGTATCGAGTAATACGTGTCGTTCTGTACTTTTGTTATGACAATTTTTTCGAGCGTAGCATCCAGTTTTTCAATGACATCCTTCAGAAGGTCGTTGGTCAGAGGGCGCGGCGATTTGACGCCGGAGAGTTCCGCCTGAATAGCCACCGCTTCGTTGGCGCCGATCCAGATCGGGAGGAATATCTCTTCCTTTTCGCTGTACAAAAAAACCGCCGGCGTTTCGCTGAGGGAATCCATCACAACACCGAGAACTTTCATCTCCGTTACATTCGAATCCCCGGTCATCAACACGGAACTGCGGTCAAACAAAATGTTCTTCGAAAAAATCCCCGCCAGGCCAAAAAAAAGCATAGCAGATAAAACGATCAATACGATGCGGCGCATAACATCCCCGTTGGCCTTGGGCTGTTCCGCTGAAAAACTCTCCGGCGGGACCGATGTATCATGAACCGATTCCATGAAAACACTTTCTTCAAGACAAAATAACCCAAGGATTTGACGTGCCCTGGGTTTTACTTCGGATCTAAAACTTCAATGTCCCACAATGAGTGCTAAATAATGTACATCCGGTGTCAGGAATAAGCAAGTTAAAAAACAGCCATTCTATATATCGGCAGCTCCTTTTCAGGCAACAATTTCATAACAAATCAAGCGAAACCATAATAATCGTGTAATTTCGCGCTAACAATGCACTGTTATATTTGTGCACCTAAACCCAAGCTGCATAGCGTGTGTTTTACTAAACCTAACCAAGTGAGAGAAAAGTATGAAAAACCTAAGATTACTCTTAACCATTGCCTCCGTGCTGTTTTTACCATTTCATCTGACAGCGCAAACCGGCCCGGTAAAAACCGGCAAAATTGCTGGAAAGATCGTCGACGCATCGAATGGCGATCCGCTGATCGGTTGTAACGTCATATTGGCCGGAACCAAATACGGCGCCTCATCGGACCTGAACGGCAACTTTTTTGTAAGCAATGTTCCCGAAGGCTCCTATGCCGTTGTGTTTTCTTACATCTCCTATGTGAAAAAGACCATCACCCCCGTTCCCGTTACCGCTGGCTTAACGTACAATTTGCAGATCTCGCTGGAACCCGAATCGATCATGGGCGAGGAACTTGTCGTCGAAGCCAAAGCGGATCGTGCGGCCTCCAGCGCGCTGCTGGTTCAGCAGAAAAAAGCGATCGTCGTAAGCGATGCGATCGGCAATGAGCAGATCAGCAAAACGCCCGACAAGAACGCCGGCGATGCGCTTAAACGTGTTACCGGACTTTCCGTCGTAGGCAATAAATACGTGTACGTCCGCGGATTGGGCGAACGGTACAGTAATGCGCAATTGAACGGGATCGAAATTCCGAGCCCGGAACCCGAAAAGAAAATAATCCCGATGGATATATTTCCTTCCGGATCTATTCAGAATATTACGGTCGTTAAAACCTACAATCCCGATATGGCCGGCGATTTTTCCGGCGGTTTGGTGAAGATCAATACCAAAGAATTTCCGGAAACTTTTTTCATGGCGGCCGGCGTTTCAACCGGTTTCAACAACGCCTCGTTTTCAAAGATCCCGCGCTACCAGGGCAGCGGAACGGATTTTCTTGGATTTGACGACGGCAAAAGACAAAGGCCGAACATACCGGACTTCAACGGTTCCACGTCAAACAGTCAGAAGGCATTGTATAACAGCCGTTTTCAAAATATCTGGAGCCCGACTAACCGGCAAGTTGCTAATAATTCCGGATTCAGTTTTTCGGTTGGCAACAGCGTAGGTGATCAGTCCAACATTGGTTTTCTCGCGTCTCTGACCTACAGTTCAGACTTTAATACCCGCACTGAAAATGAGTTTTTTCCGCAATTCGACGGAACTCCGTCTTACGATTACAGGACGACAAAGGGTAGTTATTCCGTGCTGTGGGGCGCGCTCGTAGACCTTAATTATAAACTCAATTCCAATAACAAGATCGGCGTGAAAACGGTTTATAACATACAATCCGATGACGAGGCAAGCACAACCTCGGGAGTTAAGAACGGCAGTTCGGGTGGCGACGTCCGTTTTACCCGTTTACGCTACCAACAGCGCGCGCTTCTCTCAATGCAGTTGCTCGGAGAACATCAGATGAATCAGCTGCTGAAAAGCAAGGTCGAATGGCATGCGGCGTATTCCCAGGCGGATCGGAACGAACCGGATACGCGCCAGACAGCGTATGTGCTCAATGAAGGTCTGAACACTTATGAAGCTTTCGGAACATCAAATAATTCGAGGTTTTTCTCCGATCTGGTTGACAAGGAAATAAATACAGGGGTCGATTGGACGATCCCGATGGAATTGGTCAAAAATTCCAAACTCAAGATCGGATCGCTGGTCCGTCTTAAAGACCGTGATTTTGATGCGCACCGTTATGCGTATTCCAATTTTGCCGATGCGGTTCGTGCTCAACAGCCGGATCAGTTATTCAGTTCGGATAACATTGCCAACGGGCTCGTGAACTTTGAAGACAATACCCAGCCCAATGATCAGTATACGGCCAATGAAAACACCGTCGCAGGATATATCATGGCAGACTTGCCGCTGGATAAAAAATGGCGGTTTGTCGGCGGTGTGCGGTACGAGAATGTGCGTACGGAATTGAATTCCATCGATCCGGCATCGGGTTCTGCCAATAAGCAGCTCTCGCCAAAATATACGAATAAGGATTTTTTCCCGGCGCTCAACGTCGTGTACTCGCTTAGCGAAAGAATGAATATCCGGGTCGGCTACAGCCAGACCACTTCCCGTCCGCAGTTCCGTGAACTCGCGCCGTTCCGTTATGATGATTACCGCCGCAGCACCTACGGCAATCCTTTTTTGAAGTCCAGCTATATACGCAATTATGATTTACGTTGGGAATTCTTCCCGATCTCCGGGGAACTTCTTGCGGCCAGCTTTTTCTATAAGACTTTTGAGAATCCGATTGAAAAATTCCTTCTTCCCAATCCGGGCAACCCGTCGGGCGATCCGGTTCCCGTTAATGGCGGCAATGCGACCAATATTGGACTTGAATTGGATCTGCGGGCGAGCCTGATCCATGTGGCTGAAACGCTCAAAGATTTCAGCGTGACGGCGAATATGTCCCTGATCCGTTCCAGGCTAACTCAGAAAAATGCCATCAAGGTCTATACGCTCGGCAGCGATGATCCGACCTTATTCTCTCCCGATTTTGTTGCCAGCAAAAAACGTCCGATGCAGGGCCAGTCGCCTTATGTGGTCAATATTGGATTGAATTATGCGAATGCGGTTTCGCGGACAGATATCAACCTCTCCTATAATATATTCGGAAAGCGCATCGCAGAGATCGGAACCAAATTAAATGACGCCGATGGCAATAAGGTATACGACGATGTGTACGAGCAGCCTTATAACCAGCTGGATCTGACCGTCGCGCAAAAACTGACGAAGAATCTGAAACTTAAAGGAAGCTGGAAGAACATTCTGGACGATACGGTGACCTTTAAGATGGGAAAATACACGACGCACACTTATAAGCCGGGAATGAGTTTCTCGACTTCAGTTACCTATGACTTCTAAATAAAAGATAACACAATCACAGCACGGGCATAATACGGGTTTAATATAAAACTCTAAATTAGACAAGATGATAAAACGTAATAACAGTTTATACAAATCAAATGGAGGAAAAATGAACGGAAACAAAATGACAAATTTATTGTCTGCACTGGCAATTACGGTTATGTTCGCTGTGAACATGACGATGACCGGTTGCAGCGATGACAAAAATAATGACAGTTCCACAGGTGCGACCGTGACCGGTACAGTTAAGAACAGTGCTAACCAGCCGATCGCCAATATTATCGTAACGATCTCGACTACACCGGCCATGTCCGATACAACGGGCGCGGATGGCGTTTATACATTTACAGGCGTTGAGGTCGGTTCCTATACCTTGACCTTCTCCGGCGCCGATTATGTTACGACCAGCACAAATGTATCCGTAGTTGAGAACGATCCTAATGTTACAGTAGGTGTATCTACGATTCCGGCGACCAGCGAACAGACAGGAACGATCTCCGGTACTGTGACCGGCGGGGGCGGCAATTTAGAAGGCGCTGAAGTTAAGATTCTCGGCACTACGGCAAGTTCAGGCCGTACAGCAACAACAGCCGCGAACGGAACCTATTCATTCACGGGCGTATTCGTTGGAACTTACACGGTAGCGGTATCGCGCGACGGTTATGTTGCCGATTCTACTACCGGTGTTACCGTGACGGCGAATGTAACCGCAACGGCTAATTTTGCCATGACACAGTCGGTCACTTTATCGGGCAATCTCAATACGAGCCTTACACTGGATCCGAATATTGTTTATAAACTCAATGGTCCTTATCAGATCGTTCCCGGCGCCGTTTTGACCATTCCGGCCGGAACACGAATCGAAGCGGTAGAAGGCAGCGGAGCCGTGATCATTACGCTTCGCGCGCAGGCCACCAATGCCAGCACTGTGTCCAAAGCCAATGGAAAAATATATGCTCTTGGAACGGCGGCTCAGCCGATCGTGTTTACAACCGAACGCGCTGCGGGAACGCGTACGCGCGGTTTGTGGGGCGGGATCGTGTTGAACGGAGCGGCCAGCCTGAATGTGCCCGGCGGGATCGGCGTTGGCGAAGGTAATACCGGAACCTACGGTCCCGGCTACGGTGGGTTCACATTGAACTCTTCGATCGGCGACACGATGAGCAGCGGAATTTTCCAATACGTGCGTGTTGAATTTGGCGGAACGAAGGTAACGCCCGATAATGAAGTCAACGGCTGGACTTTCAATGCCGTTGGAAGCAACACGGTCCTGGATCATATTCAATCGCACATGATCGCCGATGACGGATTCGAATGGTTTGGCGGAACGGTCAAAGGCAAATACCTAGTTGCCTCCGGTTGCGACGATGACATGTTCGACACGGATTTTGGAACTCAGGTCAAATTGCAGTATGTGTTCGGTATACAAGATCAGGCTCTCGGAAACCGCGGCATGGAAGCCGATAACGATGCGTCCGGAAGTTCTAATACGCCGGTTTCTAAACCAACCATTTGGAATTTCACTTTTGTTGGCGGTAACGGAACGGATGACAAGAATAATGATGATAACAACGAAGGCATGTACTGGCGGCGCAATACGCAGTATGACGCCAATAACGGTATCGTATCGTACTTTAACCGTATAGGTTTGACCCTTGACGGCACGGCCGACAGCACCAACGCCGCTAACGGTACGGCAACAGCAAAAAACATTATCATGTTCAATAACGCCGTTAATCCGGCCAAACATATTACGCAGGTTGCGCTAAAGACCACTGCGCAGAACTATGATACCATCGGGCTTCGCTCTATTATCGGTTCATGGAATATATTGGTTCAGAACCCGAACTTCACCAGTGTGAATACCGCAGCGAATGCGAACCCGTTCAACGGAACGATGCCGAACCCGGTTCCCACGGTCGTTGTGACCGGCGGTACGCCTCCGAATGACGGTTTCTTTGATGTTGCCGCGACCTATATCGGCGCATTCAATACGACGAACTGGTTAGCCACCTGGACGACCTGGGCCACGAATTAAACTTTAATGTACCACGGATGCAGGTTGTATTTGCGTGCAACCTGCATCCCTAATTTTAACTGCTTATCGGATTTACTCACTTTTATAAAAATTGTAATTCTGAACTTGTTTCAGAATCTCATTTTCACAACGCTCTAGTGCAGATTCCGAATCAAGTTCAGAATGGCATGTGAGTAAATCCGATAAGTCCGTATTTTTTATTCTATGAAAAACCTAATGCTTTTACCGCTCTTTGTAATTTTGATTCTTTCGTCATGTCAGAAACGTGATCTGGCTCATTCCGGAGATTCAATTGACGATCTGGCTAAGAAGGTTCTTATGGCCATCGAATCGAATGACATTAAAGAACTGGATGCGCTTCGAATCAATCATGACGAATTTAAAAACTATCTGTGGCCGGAATTTCCAGCCAGTAAAAAGAACTTTCCGTTTGATTTTGCATGGGATAATCTGAATGGGAAAACGATCAAAGGCATGACGCGCGCACTGACCGATATCGGAGGGCAGGAATATCGGCTCGTTGACGTAGCATTTGAAGAGAATTCAGAAAGATATGCTACTTTCACAATTTACACTTCTGCGGTTTTGAATGTGACCGACAAGGACGGAAATATAAAAGCACTTAAGTTTTGCGGTTCGATCATAGAAAGAAAGGGCGAGTACAAATTTTTAAGCTACAGAGATTGATGAAATAAATTTTCTCCTTTGTTAGGTAGGAGAAACACCGATTAGAAAGTAATCGGAACCACGCAAGGCCCCGTAGACATTTAGTTTACGGGGTATTTTTTTCATCAGAGAACATCAAACGATAAAAAAAGCTTAGTGCAAATTTAACAATTTGATAATATTTCAATAATCAAATTGTAACACACTCAGGCTACATTTCCGCGCATTTAAAAATAGTTTTCTAATACTAATGGAGGGATCATGAAGAAATTTGCGTGGATTCTGATACTTCTGTTCGCGGCACACCGCATGGTGACGGCTCAGGAACAGACCGGCAGCTCGACGGAAAAGCCGGGCGACGAACAAATTGAGGAGCTTAAGAAAGCGCTTCAGGATGTTAAAAAATCGGTGGACAAAACCAATAAACTGAAGTTCTCAGGTTACATCCAGGCACAGTACCAATTCACGGACAGCCAGGGTACGTCGCAGTGGAAAGCCGGCGATTTTGCAGGTGGGACATTCCCGTCTAATGTCAAATCGCGTTTTGCCGTGCGCCGCGGAAGGCTCAAAGCAGTGTATGATAACGGGCTTTCTCAATTCGTCTTGCAGGTCGATGTGACGCAAAACGGCGTTGGGATCAAAGACGCGTATGTTGCGGTGACGGAGCCGTGGTTCAAAACGGCTACGTTCGTTATCGGCGCCTCAGATCGGCCGTTCGGTTATGAGATCTCTTATTCGTCATCAAAACGCGAATCGCCCGAGCGTTCAAGAATGTATCAGACGCTTTTTCCCGGTGAGCGTGAGATCGGCGTTAAAGCAGAGATATTTCCAAAGAAAGAAACCGGCCTATGGAGCCATTTTAACTTAAAGGCGGGTGTTTTCAACGGTGTCCTGAATACAGCCAATGAGAACGACGATAACAAAGATATCATAGGCCGTTTTGGATTTACACTGCCTGTGAAAACTATGAATCTGGTTGTCGACGGCGGCATTTCCATGTATTCCGGAAAAATAACAAGCAATTCAGCGGAGGTGTACCGCATCAGCAATAAGAACTTTGTGCGCGATTCGTCTTCAAGTAATATTCTTGCGTCCTTCGATAGAAAATACCTGGGCTTCGATGCGCAGGCCTATTATGAGCTTCCTGTGATCGGCGCGATGCAGATCCGCGGAGAATATATTTCCGGGGATCAGCCCGGCACCGCCTCTTCGGGTTCTTTCTATAATCCGGGTACCGTTCAGACGGTTAGCGGGACTTCGGTCAAATCCATACCGGATGTGCAGCCGGTTTATAGGCGTAAATTCGCAGGTATGTATGTCATGTATATTCAGAATGCCGGGAAGAAGAACCAGGCCGTTGTCAAATACGATATCTACGATCCGAATACGGGCGTCAAAGGTTCGGACATCGGTGTCGGGAGCAAAACATCGCCTGCGGATATCAAGTTCAACACTATCGGCCTTGGCTGGATCTACCATTGGGACGATAATGTGAAATTAACGGCCTATTATGAAATGGTTCAAAATGAAAAAGTAAATAGCGCTGCAACTTCTTCAGCACTGGTGCGGTTCAGGAAAGATGTGAAAGACAATGTGTTCACGTTCCGTGTGCAATACAGATTCTGATAGAAAAAATAACTGTTAATTCTGAGAATCATCCCGTATGCTTTTGGCGTGCGGGATTTTTTTATATCATTCAAAGTGATTGATTCGATTGTTAAATAATTTTATACTGAAGAAAATTTAAAGCAAAACACCGGATTCACATGTTAACATTCAAAACGATTACCTTTTTCAAAGAACTTAAGAAAAACAATAATCGCGATTGGTTCAATGCACACAAAGCCGATTACCTCCTGGTAAAAGACGAATTTGAATCCTTGGTCGAGGACGTCATCGGGCGGATCGGGAAATTTGACAAAGACATTGCCGATCTGTCGCCAAGAGATTGCATCTTCCGCATCTATAAAGATGTCCGATTTGCCAAGGATAAATCGCCGTACAAGACGAATATGGGCGCGTGGATGGTGAAGGACGGTAAAAAAGCTGAAGCGGGCGCCGGTTACTACCTTCATGTCGAACCTAACGGCAGTTTCCTGGCAGGCGGCGCACATATGCCGGATTCGGATTGGCTAAAAGCCCTTCGGAATCATGTGTATAAAAATTGGAAGGCGTTTGAAAAGATCAATAAGGACGGTCGGTTCAAAAAATACTTCACAGAGATGGAAGGAGAAAAGTTAAAACGGCTGCCGCCCGGATTCGATCCGGATCACCCGGCTGCAGAAACGCTGAAATTCAAAAGTTTGGTAGTTGTTCACAAAATGAATGACAAAATGATTTTGTCGGATACTTTTGCAAAACACTGTGCCGATGTATTCAAAGTACTGCATCCGTTCAATAAGTTTTTGAATGCGACGTTAAAGTAAAGTTAACGATTGTTCGAAAAAACAAAGACCAAATTCGATAGAATTTGGTCTTTGTTTATGTGAAAAGTTGAAAGTAAATCTTCTATCTAAAATTGATTTACCCGATCTGCAGCTTCATTCCGTCATCGGTCCACGTGCCTGGCGGTGTCTGAACGATCTCATCGGCGGGTTTGATGATAGCGCTTCCGATGGTCAGAAGGCCGACACGGCCGGTAAACATGGTGGCTACAAGAAGTAATTTTGATGAGGGGCTCAGCAACATAGTTATGCCGGTGGACAAACCGACCGTACCGAAGGCGCTCACTGTCTCAAAAGCCATTTGAACGAGCGAAAATTGTACCTCGATGATCGACATCATGAGGATCACTCCCAGAACGAAAGTTGAACTGAGTACGTAGAGTTTGACGGCGTTGCCTACGGAAGTTTTAGAAACGACGTAATTGAAGACCGCAACACGAGTTCTTCCGCGGAAGGAACTGCGGATATAACCCAGCATCGTGACGAAGGTCGGGATCTTAATTCCACCCGCCGTACCCTGAGGCGCCGCGCCGATGAACATTAATAAAATGTAAAGCAATAATGTTCGTATCTGGAGGGCACCTATATCGATCGTATTGAACCCGGCCGTTCGTGTTGTCACTGAATGGAAGAACGAAGTAAGTATCTTATCGCCTAACGACAACGTGCCTAATGAACGCTCGTCATGCCATTCGAATATCAGCGTAAAGATCATTCCGGCAAAGATGAGAAATATCGTTCCGTAAAACACGATCTTCATTTGGAGAGGCGATGCGACGCCGGCAAGTTCTTCTTTGATCTTTTTGGCTCTCAAATAAAGTTTATCAACAAAGTTGTAAAACGGTTCTACCAGACCTAACCGCTCGGGCTTGCGGATCGCTACCATTTCCATCAGCGCCTCAGAAAAACCAAGCGCTTTGTGCAGTGTCAATAAGAAGAACTGTTCGATGCCGAGCAGTACCGGATAACCGATTCCTCCGAAAATGACCAGGGCGGCAACGATCAAATTGAAAAATACATCGCCGCGGTACTGCATCAAATTATCCGCATTCAGCCCGAATCCCGCATTATTAAAAGCGGAAATCGTATGAAAAACCGAGAACCAGAGCGGTGATTCGACCCGGTCCTGCATGTGATAATACATAAAGATACACCCGAGTCCTTCGATAGCCAGTGTGATCTTAGCCGTGGAAGCCAGGACCTGCAAAACGGTTTGATGGCCTCCGTCCACGTCCATCACGGAGCCCAGAGTTTGAGCCGAACCCGGTGAAAGATCGCTAGAACGTCCGATCCATAAGAGACGGAATGCCGTTACAACGCCGAATCCGCCGATCTGAATGAGCAGCATCGTAACGAACTGTCCGGCGAATGTGAATTTGCTGAAATCTATAGAGGTGAGACCGGTGACACAAATAGCTGAAGTTGAAATGAACAAGGCATCAACATAGCCCAGCGGGTTATCGGATAGATTTTCAATGAGATACAGGATCAACGATCCTAATAGAATAGCGCACGCAAAACCGAAGATGGTGATCTCAGCCGCAGAATATCTTCGGAGGCCTTTCTCGAAAATATTTTCGAATTTCTGAACTTCCGCCTGGATAAACTTGTGGGGAGTGACCGATGAAGAATCCGTTTGGGGTGTTTCGGATTTGCCGGGGTGCGCGTCGGAGGAACCGGTATTTTTGGTTTCGTCCATACCTGATCTGAAATTCTCAATACGGACGCTAGCTTATGCTTTTGGTTCAGGCCAACTAAAAAGTTGCCGAAACGTGCCGTGAGAAGTGGGCAAATATATAGCATACCTCATGCGATTGTCAAGAAAAATAAGATTTAGTCAACGCGCATGGCGAGTGCATTTCAAGCACACGGAAAAAAACAGCGGTGAACAACGGATAAGGATATTTATTGATACGTAAAACTTCCTTGAGCAAAAGACTCTTCATCACAAGCGCTGCTCCGGGTTAAAACTACATCATAATGATACGTTGTACCAGGATTCAGGGCAGGACCGCTGTATAAGACTGTGGTGCCGCTTACGTCAGGGCTATCCCAAATTCTATCCCCGTCAATATTCAGTTGAACCTGATATCTTGCATTAACATCAGTAATTCCGGTCCAACTGAAAGTGGGAGTTCCTGAAACCGTATCAGCCGGTGAGAGGTTTGTGGCAAAATCCTGTTGAAAACAATCCACGGAAGAAGTCGCTGTCCACGTGCCGCCATTATCAGTTATATAGAAGGTATAGGTGTAAGGCAAACCCGTCGGATAGGAAGTTCCGAAATATACGGAACTGCTGGGCGGTGTCCAGGAATTCCATCTTCCGTCATCCGCGTCGTAAGTAAGCGCTTTCGATCCTGTTATTCCCGGGCCCGTTACGCTCACTGAAGTTGCGTCTTTGTTCGGATCATCATAGGTTAATTGGACCACATAACTGCTCGGCCAATGCTGGGCGACAGCATAAGCGCCTCCGTCACATTCACCGATAACTGCGGTGACTGTAAAGGTCCCGTTACCGTTGAATACAGCCGTGTATGTTTTTTCAGCCGGACTCACCGCTGTCCATGTTCCCACGATATCATTGGCGGTTCCGCTGGAACGGTTCCAAGTCATTTGGGAACCTGTCCAGGTCATGGTCGTGGAAGTTATCGTGACGCCCGTCATCGTGTCGACGCCTACTACCGGACCTTCACATGTGAAGTTTGAACTCGTAGTGTTCATTGTCATAACATACGCTACCGGATCCCAGGTGTATGTTCCACTTGCATTTTTCGTACTATTCTCGTTGTCTTCGCAGTCTGCGATAGTTGCCGTCACAGAAACCGTGCCGTTTGCTTCGAAAGTCACTGTGTAAGAATTACCATCCGGGTCTTCGGCTGTCCACGTTCCGACGATATCGCCGGCTGTTCCACTCGGCCGGTCCCAGGTCATTCCATCCATGTCCGCCCATGTCATGGTTGTGGCCGTGACGACAACTCCCGTTGTCGTGTCGTGGCCTAATTCCGGGCCGTTGCACGTGAAATCGGAACTTGTCCAATTCCATATCAGAACACCTGTTTCTGGATTCCAGATGTACGTTCCGCTGGCAGTATTGGTACCTTCACTGTCGTCCACACATGTTGCAATCGCAATACAGAAAAGCACTGCTAAAGTCAATGTGATCGTTTTCATAAGTTTGTCCCCGCGTCGTTAATTTTGTATTTCCTCTTGATGAAGTCTTTGGACACCATCATGCTATATTTTTCACTATCTAATGTAGAAATAAACTGGCGCAATAGCAAATGAACCGGAATTCAAATGCTTCGGTGAAGAGGATGATTTGAAGAAATGGTTGTTTTCTAATTTACGCAGCCGCGGTTCGCGATCCCATCCATTCATAGGATTCATTAAGCGATGCTTCAAAGTCGCCGATAATGGATTCGAAGAAGAATCGGAATTCCTCTGAAATCGCCGTTTCTTCCGGATTGACGGCTAAGAGGGTTTTACCGATCGGCGGTACAGGATCGGAAGCGTGTAATTCCGCCAGCACCTGCTCGATGGTTTCGCGTTCATCCAGGCTATACGGTTTGGATTGATTAACTTGCGTCATATGTTAACTCCTTCAGGAATTAGTTATGTTGAGTATCACGCATATTTACAAGGCAGATATCACGCCATTCAAAAAAATATTTCATGTGATTTTAAATGTTTATTTAATAGTTATTTAACTCTTGCATTATTATTTCTAATTTGGAAAAAATAATATAAAATCACCTCAATTAGGTGTCTTTTCCACAATTCTAAAAGTTGCAATTCAAAGCAAATATTATTATCCTACACGTAATATGAAGATAGGACAGATTGACATTGACAAACCTCTTGCGCTGGCGCCGATGGAGGATGTGACGGATATCTCATTCCGTATCATTTGCAAAAGGCTTGGCGCCGATCTGCTTTATACGGAATTCACCAGCAGCGAAGCGCTGATCCGCGATGCGGTCAAAGCGCTCCGGAAGATCCAGGTCGCAGAAGAGGAACGGCCCGTCGCGATCCAATTGTTCGGCGGCGTGGAAACTTCGATGGAAGGCGCGGCGGCGGTGGCAGAAAGAATGAATCCCGATTTTATCGACATCAACTGCGGCTGCTGGGTCAAGGACGTTGCCATGCGCGGCGCGGGTTCAGGATTGTTGCGCGATCTGCCGAGATTCGAAGCGATCGTACGCTCCACGGTTAAAGGAACCAAACTGCCGGTTACTGTCAAAACCCGCCTTGGCTGGGATAAAAGCAGCATTAATATTCTTGAAGTCGCGCGCATGGTCGAAGATGCCGGCGCGAAAGCATTGACCGTTCACTGCCGAACACGGGACATGGCACACGACGGCGAAGCCGACTGGTCGTGGCTGGAGAAGATCAAAAAGGTCATCTCGATTCCATTGATTGGGAACGGCGATATTCGGCTGCCGGAAGATGCAAAGCGAATGCTGGAAACAGGCTGCGACGGGGTGATGATCGGCCGCGCCGCAATAGCTAATCCTTGGATATTCAGAGAATCACGTTATTATCTTGAGACAGGCAAATTTCTTCCGCTGCCTTCGCCGGCGGAACGTATCCGGGTTTGTATCGACCATCTTAATTTGTCCGTACAATACAAAGGCGAGAAATACGGCGTACTCGAATTCAGGAAATATTATTCCGGTTATCTTAAAGGACTGCCTTTTATCGCAAAACTGCGCGCGGAACTCATGACCTATTCAACGGTTGCTCCGATTCTCGACCGGCTCGCTGCGTATGAAGAAGAGATCAGGAATATGGATCTGTCCGAAGCGGACCTGGCTAAGTTTCCAAAACTCGGCGGTCTGATCGGAACCCGGCATGAAAATAGTGTTTCATTGAAAGCATAATACGTTTGATCTCTTTCCCATCACCAGACCAGGTATTCCGTTATGTCCTCACAAGTCATTATTGAATCATTCACGAGCGAGGTCTTAAAAAACAATCCGCTCGGGGATCACTTTGTTCGCAAACTTGCCGTCTATCTGCCTACGGGTTACGCTTCAAATAATGCTAAGCGGTACCCGGTCATCTATATGCTGAGCAGTTTTATGGGCACAGGCAGAATGCTCCTTTCGCCTCAGGCATGGAGCTATTCCATCGACGAGCGCTGCGATAAACTCATCGCTGAAAGCCGGATGAAAGAATGTATCCTTGTAATGCCCGATTGTTTTACTCAATGGGGAGGATCCCAATACCTGAATTCCACCGCAATGGGCCGGTATGAAGATTATCTGCTTAAAGAGATCGTTCCTTATGTCGATAAGAATTTTCGCACTCTGGCAACCGGGCAGCATCGCGCCGTCATGGGCAAATCGAGCGGAGGATACGGCGCTTTAATGCTTGCGATGAACTACCCGGATATTTTTTCGGCTTTTTTCTGCAGTTCGGGCGACATGTATTTTGAATACGCGTACAAACCGGATATTCCGAAATGTTATAATGCGATCCGCCGTGCGGGGAGCCTTGAGAAATTCTTCGAGCAATTCTTCCATGCACCGAAAAAAACACAGGAAATGTTAACGGCGATCAATGTTATTGCCATGAGTGCTGCATATTCACCCAATCCAAAGTCATCGACGTACGGGATCGATCTGCCTTTTGACCTGGAGACCGGCGAATTGCGAGAAACCATATGGAAAAAATGGATCAAATACGACCCTGTACATTTGGTCTCTGAATTAAAATATCAGCTCAAATTGAGAAAACTCCGGGGTCTTTTTCTTGAATGCGGTTCGCGCGATGAATATCATCTGCATATCGGCGCTAGAATATTCGTCAAAAAGTTAAAAAAATACGATATTCCGTTCTGGTATGAGGAATTTGATGACGGCCATATGGGAACGAATTACCGTTACGACGTATCATTAGCTAAAATAAGCGAGGTCATTTCAGTATGAAAAAAATAACTTTCTTTTTTTTGAGCCGTTTAGTTTTAGCATTTATAAGCGCCGGAACATTGTTGGCTCAGAATGAAGTTACCCATGTGGACCTGACGCTTATTCATGAAAATGATATCATAACGGACAGCAACGGCTGGGCAGCGTATGCGGTATTGGAATCATTTGATAAGGCGCTCGGCTCTTCAGGATTTCAGGGACACCTGCATAGTTATTCGGCTAAGAACGTCAAAAAAGATCAACTCACACTCGACGCGGTATTGAACAAACCGGCCTCTCCTTTCCAGTATGCCGTTCTGATCACGGCCAGGATCGACAAAAATAAGATCGAATACGTCGTCGATGCCGTCAGCGTCATTCAAAAAAAATATCTGCTTAAGAAATCGGTATTCAAAGGTGAAATAACGGATCAGATCTTTTCGGTACATGAAAAAGCAGTATCGGAGTTTCTCAAAGCCACCCTTACGGTGAATAAAGAGGCTATCCAGAAGGCAGTTCAAAAAATTCAGCTGACAAAAAGCTTTGGGGCCTACCGTAATTATATGGCGGGAAAAGCGCAGCGTTCGGCTACACAAACCGATGAACGGCTTCAAAAAGCCGCTGAGTATTTTCAGAATGCGATCCATGAGGACGGAAATTTTTTCCAGGCGTACGCCGAACTTGCCCAGGTCCATGTAATCAAAAAAGAATACGAACGCGCGTTTAATATTTATAAAAGTTACCAGGACAAATGGCCGTTGGCAAAGGATGTCAACAGCGCCGTCGGAGATATCTATTATTATCATCTGAATGATACCCGGAAAGCAAAAGGATATTATGAAAAAGAACTGGCTCTGAATCCGAGCGCTGCCGTGCAGGTTCGCCTCGGCTATTGCGCCTACGACGACAAGAATTATGAATTGTCGAAACAATACGCGAACCAGGCTTTAAAACTGAATGCGTTGGAAAGCCCGGCACTGAATTTACTCGGACTTTCGTCCATGGGTTTGAAGGACTCCGCCAAAGCGAAAGAATACTTTATGCAGGCGGCCCGGATCAATAAGTACGAGATCCCGGCGCGGAAGAACCTGGCGCGACTATATGAACTCAAAACCAATTATGACGAGGCCAAAGCCCTGTATCTCCAGATCATCGATGCCGATCCTTCGGACGCTTTCGCCATGGTCTCGTACGCGAATCTGAATTATCTGCAGGGAAATGTCAAACAGGCCGCCGCTTATTTTATGCAGGGAGTGATCGTCAAGCCGGAATTGGAGAATTCAAAAGAGAACCCGATCCAGATCTTTCAATTCCTCTCCAAGAACCGCAAAGATATCAAACCCGTTCAGACGCTGGCGGATTCCCTGAATGAATCGCTCCTGGAAGGCGAACTGAACGCGCAGGAAGATTTTTTATATCGCTCGGCCTTAGGTTACGCTTCGTTGTATTACCTTAATGATTTTGCAGAGGCGGCCAATCAATTTCAGATCGCACTTAAATTAAGACCGGATGCGCTGCGGCTCAGATTTTATCTGGCAGAATCGTATTATCGTTCCGACAAGCTTCCGCAGGCGCTGGATTATTATCGCATCTATGCGGACGATGCGAAAGATAGTTATAATTTTGCCCGCTGTCACTTGATGATCGGCAGGATCCTGGTCAAACAGAAAAAATTCGAGGACGCGCAGCTGGAAATTCTCAAAAGTATCCGTATGTATCCGAATGCCGAATCCTATTACCAATACGGGCTGGCACTCAAAGGGAACAAACAGAACGAGGAAGCGGTCAATGCTTTTGAAAAAGCCGTAAGGACCTTTCCGAATTATATTGACGTGTATCTTGAAATGGCGCGGACATTCGAAGAAATGAAAAAATACGATAGAGCGCTGCAAAATGCACAAAAAGCGGTTTCGTTGGATTCATCCAATTATTATTCAAGACAAACGCTTTCACATGTTTATTTCTCGCTTGAGCGATGGGAAGATGCTGAGAAAGAGATTATGGAAGGGATACGCTTAATGAACCGGGCTCAAAATCCCGATGCGCGTTTGTATGGGGACTACGGGGATATCCTGCTTCAACAGAATAAAATGGATCTTGCTTTGTCGCAGTATGAACTTCAGTGGGCATTGGATTCTTTATCCGATATCACGCCGTATCGCATCGCATCGGTATTTGCGGCGCGGAATGATGAAGCCGGAGCGGCGCGCTGGATGCTGAAAGCTTTTCATAATAATTTCTCGGATTTTGCCGAACTGGACAAGAATAAGCTATTCATCCAGGTTAAAAATAAACCGACGTTCAAGGAACTCGTTCGCCAATACGAGCAGGCCTATCGGGAGGAATTGCTCAAGCGTATCCAGCAGAAGAAACAATAATAGAAATCTCAATATTCAAATCACAAATAAATCACAAATTCTAATTTATAAACTATACCGGGTATGAATTTAGTATTTAGAATTTATTTGAGATTTGTGTTTTGGGGTTTGAAAATTACAAAGCAGCAAACATAAAAGAAAGAATATCCGGATATGTCGAGCAATAATAAGTTCACCGAAACTGAAAAAATCCAAATTACCGACGACGAAAAAAGTGCCGCTGTGCGGGAACAATTCGGCCGTCTGTACAATATCATGCGCGAACTTCGAACCAAATGTCCGTGGGACAGGGAACAAACGCACGATTCACTGCGGCAATATCTGCTGGAAGAAGTTTACGAGGTTTTGGAAACGCTGGATGAAAAGCATTATGAAGAATTGCGCAAAGAGATGGGCGATCTGATGCTGCAGATCCTTTTTCATTCACGCATCGCTTCGGAGAATGATATCTTTGATATGGAGGATGTGATCCGGAGTTTGAACGATAAACTGATCCGCCGGCACCCGCATGTTTTTGGGGAAGTTGTGGCCAACGATGCGGAACAGGTTCTAAAAAATTGGGAGCAGATCAAACTGACCGAGGCTAACCGTAATTCGGTACTGGACGGCGTTCCTCGGACTATGGCGGCTTTGGCGCGCGCGTACCGGGTACAGGAGAAAGCTTCGCGCGTCGGATTTGACTGGGGCGATATCAAGGATGTCTGGCCGAAAGTGTACGAAGAACTTAAAGAACTTGAAGAAGCATTACAAAAGAAAGACCTTAAAAAGACGGAAGAGGAATTGGGCGACGTGTTGTTTTCGATCGTCAATATTTCAAGATTCCTCGAGGTCAACCCTGAAGACGCGCTTCGCGGCACGATCGAGAAATTCATGCGCCGGTTCCGGTATGTCGAGCAGAAGTTCTCTGAATCTTCCCGTAATATGAAGGATGCAACCCTTGAAGAAATGGATGTATTCTGGAATGAAGCGAAAAAAATAGAACTCATAAGTCAGAATACAAAAAACAAGATGGAATGATTCTGTATTCTGACTTCTGAATTCTGCTTATGAAAAACCAATACAAACGTCAGGATATTTTCCGTTGTACGCATGATGCCCATGGTCAGCGCGGGCATTTTGTATCCGTCTATCATACCATGCACCGCAAAGGGTGTTTTCCCAACGGATGTACTTATTTTAGATGGAAGTGCCATGAATTGGAACACCGGCGAAAATGTTACCGGGGTTACAGTCATGTAGGAAAGAATTGTCCGGGCTGTAAATTTTTTGACGAGGAAAAATTCACGCGTTCACTGGTTAAAGCCGATGAGAGTGGGTATGCGGCTTTTCTGGACGAGCTGCATGACTTTGAAGAATGGCTGCGCGACGCGGAGAATAGAGAGCATTGGGTGCTCGCAACGATCCGTTCGGTCAAACCCCGCATCAAAAAATTGTTTTACGGTAACGCATCAAACCCTAAGGCCGAACGCAACCAATTACTTGGCTATCTTATTTGTTTTAATGATGCCTTTATCGGTAACGATCATTTCGAGGATCTGACGTATTGCATTGTTGGGCGTGAATTTCAGAACCGGTTGAAGTTTAACCCGGGTGATCGGCTGGAATTCAAAGCGATATTGACTTTACAGGATGGAAGGCTCGTGTTTCAGAAGATGAAGCAGATCGCTTTTAAGGAAAAAAATCAAAGCGATGAATATTGGACGGACAGTAAATCCCTGGTAGCACGATCTGTCGGAACCACGCTTTCCAAACAGGCCGAAAAATGCTACGCCTGCGATCAGGGCATGTTAATTGACGTCGTAGAAAAAAATAACGGGGATGAAAGATTATTTCATCGAATCTTTTGCCTTCAGGGCATGCCTTCTGCGGCCGCCTGCACGTACGACCTGTCCAAAGAGATCTATTCTAATTCCTGCAGTAACCGGTTCGACAAGCTTTAATAAACTCAACGTCTCATTTGTTTCGCCAATTGTCCTGCCAAAGTTTCCAATTTAGCCGCCAGCAGATCCCCCGCATTGACCGCGTTAACGTCCGTTGTGAAGCTACCGTCCAATTCTTGTATTCTTTCCAAACACTGACTAAAATTTCCTAGGTGAAGATAGCTTGAGGCCTGATACCATAACATATCCTGGTAATTGACCGTTGGCCTGAAATCGAAGGAATACGCAGGCTCATTTTGTAAAACGAGATCGGCTTTTGTGATACAGTCGGAGTAATTTTCACGCGCCCACAATACGGCGCTCCATCCGGCGTAGCCGTCTGCGAAATTGCCTGCTGCAGCAAGGCCGAAATACCGGTCCGCTTCTGGAAGTGAATCCAGATCGATACAAACCCAGCCGAGCCCGGTGTAACCTTCGTTGTTCCCCGATTCAACGGCCGAAACAAACGAGGCATGCGCTTCCTGATATAGTCCGGATGTGAAATGATTCCAGCCATCAGCCAGCGGATCGCTTTGTCCGCCGCCGCCGCATCCCATCATGAGAGCGGATAAGGTTCCAATTAAAAATTTTGCCATTGGTCTCATCGATAATCTCCTATTGAAAAGTTTTGCGTCTGCCTTATTTTATTAACATCATCTTACGCGAAAGCACGCCGTCCGATGTCTCGAGGCGGTAAATATACATGCCCGTCGCAACGGTTTGTCCTGAAGCGTTTCTTCCGTCCCATAGGACTTTGTGGTAACCTGCCGGCTGGTTTGCATCAATCAATTCCCTTACGCGCTGGCCAAGGACGTTGTAAATGACAAGACGTACTTTGCCGGTCACGGCGAGTCCGTATTGGATCGTGGTTGACGGATTGAACGGGTTAGGATAATTCTGTGCCAATTCAATTCGTTCCGGCACGATCTCATGGCGGTCATCGTAAAGCGCAACGTATTTGCCATAGGACGATACCGTCACCGTGACCGCATGATCGTGTCCTTGTCCGCCGGCATATTCAAAGCCGTTTTCAGTAACGCGATAGATGCCGATCTTACGTTCGTCGAAATTGGATCTTAACTTTAAAGACGACATTTCCGATGCGTCGTACCGGATCGTGAGCTTTAGCGCATCTTTAAGCTCCGTCGTGCCGATCAATTCGACCCCGTTTTTTAGCGATGTCATCACGGCTGATTCGATTTCTTTTACCGGACCGGTTAGTATGAATCCGGATTCGGAAATCGCCGGTTTGATTGAACTCACTTCAAATTCCGGCGAGAGCGATACGAACGTTTCTCCTTTGAGCAGAGCGTTGACCGTATAATTTCTGTTTGCAATACGCTGATTAGCGGCTGCGTCCTGCGCCGTGACTTGGATCTCAAGGCTTCCGACGTCGGCAACGTGATACGAAGAGGTATATAAGTTCGACGTTCCTATTTTGTTCATCGCGGCGGAACGGCTGTCGATCGTGGTTCCTGAGCTGTTTTTCAGCGTGAAAGTCGAATTGACCGCCCCGGATAAGTTCTCGTTGGAATAGGCGTAAGTATCAAGATAACGTTTTGTTATGGGTCCTTGCAGAACGCTGATGCGGATATCCGGCCGCGTTGCATCTGTCCGGAAACTTAGCGCCGTTGTCTGAAAACTTCCGCCGCTCCCGTCAGTGGCCGTGACCCGCCAGTAATACGTTCCCGTACTGTCAAGATCGGACGTCAGCGTCTGAACGGTATCGGCAATCGAATAGGATTGCTCCAGCGAGGAGAAGTCCGTCTGCGTCGATATCTCAAGCAGATACTGTAAAGTATCGCCGTCAATGTCCTTTGATGTATTCCATCGGAATACGGGCCGGAGGATATTGATAAGAGCATTTGGCGCCGGGGCAAGTAAAGAAAACACTGAAGGCGCATCGTTCTGTGGAGTTACTGTTACTACGAACGTGTCCGACACGGTATATTGCCCATCATCGCTTGTAATTTTGATGCGAACATTCCCGTAAAAATTGATCGAGCCGAGCAAATACAACGAATCGTTGGATATGACAGAGGTTACGCCCGCATCGAGATTCGTAGCAGAAATAGTCAGCACATTGTCAACATCAGAGAAATAACCGGACAGAAGTCCTGCAGAATAACTTCCGAAATCCTCCGCTAAGGTAACGTCGGACAGGAATTGGGTCAGAACCGGTGCGTCGTTAATGGGTGATACGTTTACTATAAATGTGTCTGGAACCGTAAAGATCCCGTCCGAGGCGGTGACACGAACCGATACGCTGCCGTTGAAATCGGAAGTACTTGTAAGATACAAACTGTCATTGGAAACCTGTGCAGCCACACCGGCGCCGAGCGCAGACCCGGAATAAGTAAGAACTTCTGTGTCGCTGAAAAAGTTGCTGAGTTTATAGACGAACAACTGCCCGAAATCCTCAAATAGTGTGGTGTCGCGAAGTATGGCGGACATTGTCGGAGGGACATTGGAAGAATTTACATTCACTATGAACGTATCTGCAACCGTATATTCGCCGTCACTTGCTGATACACGCAGCGTTGAAGCGCCGGTGAAACCGTTTGTGCTTACCAGATACAGTGTATCGTTGGAGATTTCTCCATTGACTCCGGCGTTAAGCGTCGTAACTCCGTAGGTGAGCGAAAAGTTGTCAATATCTGTAAACATGTCGGAAAGTTTGTCTCCAAATACTCTTCCGAAATCCTGTGCCAGATTCCGGTCGCTGATTTCGCTAAGGCGTACCGGTGAATCATTGATTGGCGTAACGGTAACCTGAAACGTGTCGGACACTGCGTTCTGCCCGTCACTAGCTGTAACGCGAACGAAGGCAGGCCCGTTGAAATCAGCACCGCCGGTAATAAATAAGCTGTCGAGATCGGTTTGAACGGTCACACTTCCTGAAAGAACATTTGAACCGAATGTCAGCGTATCGCCATCGGTATCGGTGAAGTAAGCCGACAGCAATCCGGCGAAAGTTCGCCCGAAATCTTCGTTGAACGACGTATCGCGAAGGGCGGCGGTTAGCGTCGGCGCGTTATTCACGCCGGTGATATTGACAGAAAACGTGTCGGCTGCCGTATATTCCCCGTCATTCGCCGTGACACGAATATCCACGGTGCCGTTGTAGTAGGCCGAACTCAAAACGTACAAACTATCATTGGAAATGAACGGCGTAACGCCGCCGGAAAGGTTAGTTGCTCCGAACGTCGGACCGTTATCCACGTCATAAAATACGTCGGACATCACGGCCAAAAACGATTTGCCGAAATCTTCATTGAAGGTAGTGTCGGGAATCGCCGCAACGACGACCGGCGCATCGTTGATGTTGTTCACCGTTACCCGGACATAAGCAGAATCCTGTCCGCCGTACCCGTCCGTGATATGATATGCGAAAGAATCGACGCCCGCGAAATTAGAATCCGGTTTGTAAGTAATGGTGAGAGTGCCTGCATCAATGGTTGCAGTACCGTTGAGGGCGTTGCCAACGGCCGTGATCGTGAGTGACTGGCTCTCCGGATCGGTATCGTTGGTCAGCGGAGAAACCTGCACGGATACTTCTTCGTTAGTGCTTGCGTCGTCTGCATTGGCCACAGGCGATGAATTACCTGGAATCTTACCAAGTATGATATTGTCAATGCCGGCGCTGTCTGCTCCTCCTGTGAATTCACCACGAATTCTGAGCGTAGTTACATTGGCCAGCACGTTTTGCATTTCTGATTGGCTCGGCGCCAACCCGGTCGTTTGTTTTTTCCAACCGGTAGTCTCGTTGAGTATCAGGCCGAAACCGGTGAAATTGGTCCTGGGATTACGCGGAAAATCATAATTCAATTGCACGCCGTTTCCGATCAGTATCACGTCGGGTTGTGAATTATCCGTGCCCGCCGGATTCTGTTTCATATCAAATCGCAGGGTCTTGTTGTAGGTCGAACTCAGATCTCCCAGGAATTTGGACGGCGCATTAAAATACCACCAAGCTCCGGTCACGGCGTCCACGGCATAGAAATAACCGCCCGGGTTTCCGCCCGTTGATAAGAAGGCTGAATCGGAAACATCGTTGAATGTATTCCATCCCTCGTCGCTCGAATTGAATTTACTCCAGGTTACCAGGAATGAATCACCGGAGGAAACTGTGACGACCATCGTTGCCGAATCAACTGCGCTGCCGTCGGAAACATAGAATTTGAAGCTGTCAATGCCTGTGAAATGTACGGGCGGAATATAGACGACGAATGAGTCGTTACCGTCAACATGCGCCTCGCCGTATTTTGGTTTGGATGCAGTGGACGCAAAAAGTGCGGAACCTTCGACATCGGTGGCCGTGGTGATTACATTGATCCTCGCGACGCCAAATTGGTTCGCAATGGCGAAAGTGTCCTTGAGAGTTGGAGCATCATTAACGGGAGTAATCGTGACACTAACGCCTGCGGTGTCCCATCCGCCGCGTCCGTCATATACGACGTAACGCAAAGTATCCTTACCGAAGTAGTTGAGCGGGGATGTGTACACAATGGTCGTGTCGGGCGAACCAATGTGCGCGGTTCCATACTGCGGGTAACCGGATAAAATTTCCACAACAGACAGAGCGTCGCTGTTCGAATCTACATCGTTTCTGAGAACGGGAAGATGGGTTTCAACATCTTCAGGAGCAGACAAAAAATCAGTGGATGCAACCGGTTCTGAATTGAGCGAATCCGAGGCGATCAAAAAAAGCGCCGTGTCTTTGTACAGCGGTACGAAATCATATGGTCCGCCGCTACGGAGTCCGTTGATCGCGCCGAAAGCGCCCGTCTTGGAACCGTAATTCAATACCTTGATCGTGTCGTTTAAAGCAGGCAGATAACCGTCGATCAGATTTATGTTCAAAGTTCCCGCAAGCGTTGCGGTGCCGGATGCGCGAAGTTCATCGAATTGTCCGGGGTTTTTCCCGCCGATCTCCGCATCATAAATGGCGGTACTCGTATTCTTCAAATTTCCCGTTACTCTAAGTTTACCTGGAGAAGTTCCGGGGCGAATCGTTCCGGCATTGGTCATTCGAGTGCTGACATCGAGTGTACCTTTTCCTGTGATGATGCCGCCGCTGAAGTTAACAAGGCTGTCATAACACAGAACGGTCAGACCGGAGTCTATTTGAAGTGTACCGTAATTGCTGATCTGATATTCAAAACTTGAAACGCCTGTGCCGCCGGATTTGTGGA
>CAZHUW010000005.1:37822-40554 GCA_964535295.1 uncultured Bacteroidota bacterium | reverse complement strand
CGGAAATCAATGAGTTCTTAGCGACTTTAGAAATATTTTGCTTTTCCGATTGATTCACATTGTGTCCGGATGATTTGAGGGGAAGTTATCGCGGTGCCATTGCACAAAGTTTTTTATGCCGGCCTTAATCTGAGTTTTTGGATTGTAGCCAATGAGTTTTTTTGCTTTGGAAATATCTGCAAATGTGATTTGAACATCGCCCGCCTGTTTGGGTAGCCATTGAATTTTCGCCTTCAGGCCGGCTTCATCTTCAATCAGCTTCACAAGATCCTTCAACGTCGTTGTTTGCGATTCACCCAGATTCAAGATCTCATATCCTCCGAAGTGATTCAAACATTTCAAAACCCCGTCGGTTATATCATCAATATAGGTATAGTCTCTTTGTGAAGTTCCGTCGCCAAATAATTTTACCCGATCTCCTTGACGAATAGCGCGGGTAAAATTATGGATAGCCATCTCGGGTCTTTGTCGCGGACCATACACGGTAAAAAAACGCAAACAAAATGTGTCAATGTTGTACAGATGATGGTAAGTATAAGCCAGAACTTCACATGCTTTTTTGGTTGCCGCATACGGTGAAATGGCGTTGTCTACACTATCCGTTTCCGTATAAGGTACCTTTTCGCTATTGCCATACACAGAAGACGATGACGCCATTATGAATTTTTTTATAGAAAATTCCTTGAGCGCTTCAAGAATATTCATTGTTCCTTCAATATTGACGCGTTGATATAATACGGGATTCTGAATCGACGGGCGAACGCCGGCCCGGGCGGCAAGATGAATGACCGCATCAATCGATTGGGATCTGAAAACACGGCTCAAGGCTTCGTAATTCAGAATATCGTTTCGAATCAGTCTGAAGCTTTGATGTGCGATACAAGCACGGATATTACGCTCTTTAATGTTCGGATCGTAAAAATCGTCGAAATTATCTATACAGATCACGGCATGGTTTTCACGTAGCAGCGATTCACATACGTGGGAGCCGATAAAACCGGCCCCACCTGTAACGAGTATAGTCATGATTTACTGACCGCTTTTGTTTTTTGCGCTTCGGAATTCACATAATAATTGTCATAAGCGTATTCGTAGTACCCCCTTTTTTCATACATGAACTCATTGAGGACAATACCGATCACGTTGGCCCGAACTGTGTTCAACGAGGCGATAGCATTTTGCAGATACTGTTTCTGAGTCGTGCCGTATTTGGCTACGATCACGACGCCGTCAACCCTTGAAGCAAGGATGATGGAATCGGTTAAAAGTAGAATCGGAGGGGTATCATAGATGACCATATCAAACTTCTTTTCAAGTTCATTCATCAGGAAATTCATCCGCATCGATGAAAAGATCTCAGTATGGTTATGGGCATCGGCGCCGCCGGTGATCACATGGAGATTCTTGATGGAGGTAGTCTGAATAACCGCATTAAGTTCGGTATTGTTTAATATAACATCGGTAAGTCCCGGCGATTCATTTATTTCAAAAAGCAAATGATGTTTGGGTTTTCTAAGGTCGGTGTCAACCAAACAAACTTTATGACCCATATCGGAAAACGATATTGCAAGATTGACTGCAGTGGTCGTTTTGCCTTCGCCCGGCCCTGAACTTCCAATCAGGATCGAACGCATCGGCGTATCGATATTCGCAAACTGAATATTGGTTCTTAAAGCGCGATATCTTTCTGAAATAAAAGACCGTGCGTTTAGCTGAGATATCATGGCTTTTTTTCGGATCAGATTCTTATCTTCGTCCTCTTCTTCTGTTTTTTTTCCGAATAATTTTGTGGTTAATTGCCCGACTCCATTGGTATTGTCCGAAAGATCCTCTCGTGGGATGGTAGGTATTTTTCCAATGATCGGTATGTTTGTAATACTTGAGATGGCCTCAATACTTTTGATCGTCGTATCTAGATATTCTATACCAAAAGCCAGCGATACACCGATTAGTAATCCAACCATTGCTCCGATAAAGATCGTCGTAAAGACTTTATTGTAGATCGGGATCGGCGGTTTAGCCGGGTCGATGATCTTAAGATTGCCTGTGGTACCGTATAACTGAATTGAAAAATTCTCTTTTTGTTTGATGAGGGAACTGAGGGTTTCTTCGTACACGATCTTTGATCGATTTAAGCGCGTGATGTCTATGGCGTCCTGAAGAAGATTCGGATTCTTGAGTTCAAAATTTCGAATCAAGCCGGCGTATAATCGTGCTTGACCTTTTAACAAGATTAGCTCTATCTCTTCATTGTTTTTCTTGCCAAACACGTTCTTCCATAACTCATTCAGATCACCGACGATCGGCTGTTCTCCGTCAGAATTAACGGAAGATAAAATAGCATAATATTGATCGCGAAGCTGACCGATCTGTTCATCGATCCTTTTCACCTCGGCGTTGTCATAAGCGTCAGTCCCAAATTGTTCGAATATCTGTACTTTTCTGGCATTTAGTTCTTCGATTTCACTACGTAATTTTAGCTCTTCTTTAGATTCACTTTCAGGTTTAACAACGCTGCCCGTCATGCGGCGCTGTATTGAATCAAGTTGTGCATTCAGTGCGTTTAGGTTTGATTCCCTTACTTGTTTCTGCGTTTCCAGTTCCGCAAGTTTGTCTTTCATCAAAATAATTTTGTTCAGAGGCCCTTCTTCATCCTTTGATGTCATGTCCGTTTTTTTCTTCAAGGCCTGAAGCGCTAATTCTGTTTTCTCAAGATTGTTTTTCGTGAGTTC
>CAZHUW010000005.1:10179-37722 GCA_964535295.1 uncultured Bacteroidota bacterium | reverse complement strand
GAACGGTACATGGTTGGCTTGGAAACAGAGTAAAAAGTAATAATCGACGTAAAAACCAAAAAAGTCGCTAAAACGATGAATTTGTGCCGCAGAACCGTACTAAGTATAGCCTGTGCATCTAATCCCTGTTTAACTTGAACATCTTGCATTGTTGATCCTTATCACAATTAATTATTTTTTCTGGCTTCAATATTTAGATATAGCAAATACGCCGACGCTAAAGTAATGGTATATGTCAGCACGGTGAAAAACGTCTTGAGCGTGAATTTTTTTGCCGGAACAAAAATAATATCGCCCGGTTCGACCAGAGGAACTTGCCCCCCTTTGGCTTTAAGAACTGTTTCAATATCAACCAGTTGTTCCGTCTGTGCCGCGCCGATACGCCGTATAAGCTTGATATTCCTTATGGCCGCTTCTTCCTGCGGACCGCCCGCCAAAAAAATGACATCGATCACATTGGCCCCAGGGAAAAGCGGATAGTTTCCCGGGCTACGTACGGAGCCAAGGACATTGGCATACACGGCGCCGTAGATGGCAGGAACGAATATTATATCGCCGTCTTGGAGATCCTTCAGTTTTTCAACATTTCCGGTTTCAATGATAATTGTTTCCAAAGGAATCGTAATATCTTCACGCAGGCCCGTCTCCGGATTTCTCCGAATAAGGCGGGTCTTATTAAGATCACACCTCGGTGTGGCTCCCCCTGCCGCTGAAATGGCACCCTGGATCGTATGGTTTTTGGGAATTTTCAGGGCCCCTGGATTATTGACCTGACCCAATACGATCACTTCAATCATCTCTTCCTGAGAGAACGAAACCACAACTTCTGCACGGCCGCCAATATATTGGGAAAGCCTTGCGGTCAAGACGTTACTGAACTGTTCTACGGTCATTCCGTCCACTTTTATATCCTTCATAAAAGGGTATTTGATGGTGCCATCGGCTCCAACGACCGCTTCTTTGGGAAGTTCATCATGACCATAAACGCTGATCTGCAATTTATCGCCTGGCCTGACTTTTCTTTCGTTTCGGACGGATAAAGACTTGACGGCAACCGTATCTCTCATGGCGCTTTCCTGAGCAGCAAGCTGGAAAGTAAAACTGAAAATCAGCAAAACTAAAATTTCTCTTAACATTGAAACCTTTGGTGGTTAATGAACTAATCCGCCGCTTGGCCGGAAAGCAAAGCGTCTTTAAGTTTTATTCGATTATTTAAAAAATAGATGAAACCTATTCCTGTAACCGATATGTAATGACAAGCATGAAATATAATCGCAAACCCTAAAGCGGGTTCTTTCTCTACGCTCAACAACATGAGACTTTGTTTTGCGATCTCATGAAAAGTTCCGACATACCCCGGAGCAGCAGGGATCATGATGGCAAACGAAGTGAATACCATAACCACCGTTGCGCCCAACATATCCAATTGATAAAGCGCGTCAAATCGGACCGCAAAGAACATTGCATACATTACGTAGATGTATATTCCCCACGTAAAAGCGCTGAAAAGAATTATAATGACATACGATTTTGCTGAATGGAAAAAACTAACTCCCTCAATAAAGGATCTTGCTATTCTTTCGACCTTATGCGAGACAGACTCAGAGAACAAGCCGATACTTCGACGGATGACTCTCAAAGTCCATTCCGTTTTCTTTACCATCAAAGCAAGGATCGTAATCGATGCACCAACAATTGCCGCTACCAAGATGCTTCCATTTTTAACCCATTCCGGGAAAGGAAAAAAAATCAGGATGAACGCAAAAATGACCAGCAACGTCAACACATCAATGATACGTTCCACAACCACCGTTCCAATCGATGCGCTGAATGATACGTTATCGCTTTGTTTCAGGGCATAACCGCGAACAAATTCGCCCAGCCTGAATGGAAGTACATTATTGACCATGAAACCGATCATCAAAGCTGAAAAAACGTTATGGGTTGATACTTTCTTTATGGGCATCAAAAGATACTGCCATCGTATCGCCCGCACCCAGCAGCTGAATAAATTCAGCATCACGGACAATATGGCAAAGCCTATACCAACGCCGAAAAAAGACTGCTTGAGTTCCGCAAAATCAATTCCTCTCATCGCCAGCCATATAAAAAAAGCGCTGATACCGATATTCAATGAAAGCCAAAAGACCTTTTTCAATTCGTTCTCCTCTTATCGCAGATCGATGACTTCCATGCCTTGTTCGACCTGGAAGTTGAATAATTTAGGATCCAGGGCTCGGTCGACCTCGACATGCGTAAAGGCGTACGAAATAGCATTTCCTTCCAGATCCGTATATTCGATCTTTTCGGTTATCCATGTATCGGCGGGAACCCATATTTTCATGCTTTGCACAAAATCATCTTTGTCGCGGGGATCTAATTTCAAAACGTAGATCTGCCTGCCCTGGATCATTTCAACTTTGATGACCTCGGCGATAAATTTTTCCAGGTAGTCGAACAAGAAATACTTTGGCATAAAAAGGCTCTTACTGTTCTTTTTCAGCTTATCAATGATCACTTGATTATTCAGATCCGAATATTGCCAGACCACCTCGCCGTTAGTGATATTCAACTGCTGGCCTAATTCGTAACGGATATTATTTTCCTTTTTGAAGTACAACTTACCCTGAAGGCTCTGTTGCTGCCCGGTTAGCTTCCATTTGAACTGATAATCAAAATCAAATGTAAAACTCTCCGTTTTTTTGTATTTATTCTGGATCTTTTTTATGATTGACTGTGCATCCTCGCCCGTAAATACGTTGGCGGTTATGCAGAATAAGAACCATACAGAACTTACATAATTCATTTAGAATCCTTTGTTAACTTGAGCAGAGAATATTATACAAAAAAGTCAGCCGTTTGAACAATGTTTTGATTTATGCCCGGTACATCGCAACCTGGTCTTCCGTGATCAGTACCTGGCGGGCCTTGCCGCCGTCTTGTGCCGATACCACGCCGGCGCGTTCCAGTTGATCGACGATACGCGCCGCACGTGCGTAACCGATGCTCAGCCTGCGTTGAAGAAGTGAGGCGGAACCTTGGTTGTGTTTGACAACAATATCCAACGCTTCGTTGAACAACGCATCGTAAGCGCCTGCCTCGGCTTCGCCGTCTACATTTTCTCTAGGCTCTTCCTTCATTACAAAATCTTTTCGTGGGAAAGCCGGCATACGGCTGATATAGTCCACGATAGACTCGGTTTCCCTTGTAGATGTAAATGCGTTCTGAATACGGATCGGCATGGCGCCCGGCGGCAGATATAACATGTCCCCTTTTCCCAGCAGAAGTTCCGCGCCGCCCATGTCGAGAATGGTGCGTGAGTCGATCTTGCTGCGAACCTGATAAGCGATTCGCGCCGGAAAATTGGCTTTGATCAATCCCGTAAGCACATCGACCGACGGACGCTGGGTCGCAACGATCAGATGGATACCTACGGCGCGTGCCATTTGTGCGAGGCGCGTAATTGAAGTTTCTACTTCCCGAGGAGCCGTCATCATCAGATCGGCCAATTCGTCGATGATCGCGACGATGTATTCCAGTTTATAATGATGCGTCTTCCCGTCGTCCGGCATTGTGCCCTCATGCCAGCGTTTATTATAATCTTCAATATTTCGAACATTCGCATGGGCGAGTTTTTCATACCGATCTTCCATTTCCTCTACAAGAGCCTTGAGCATCAGCTTCGCATTCTCGGGCTTGGTGATCACGTCTTCCATGATCTCTCCGCGCTGGTTCCTGAGGCAGATCAGATGATGATTCTTCAGTCGGCGGTACAACGCCAATTCCACTTTCTTGGGATCGACCATGACGAATTTGACATCGGACGGATCGAATTGGTAGAGTAAACTGGTGATAAAAGAATTGACGCCAACGCTTTTGCCTGAACCCGTGGTACCGGCAATGAGCAAATGCGGCATTTTCGCGAGATCCTCAAAATGGATCTCACCGTCAATCGTCTTGCCGAGAGCCAATCCTAATTTGTATTTGTGTTTAACGTTCTTGAAATACCGGTCTTCAAACAAACTTCGGATAAGCACCGGCGATGCTTTTGGTTTCGGAATTTCAACCTGGATAGTGCCTTTGGATGTGACAGGAACCATACGAACCGATTTCACCTTCATCGACAACGCTAATTCGTCCTCAAGTCCTGTGATCTTGGAGATCTTCAATCCGGTTGGAAGTTCCAGCTGATAGATCGCCACAACCGGGCCGTTGTATTCCGTCGCAACCACTTTGGTGTCGATCCCGAATTCGGATAATGTTTTAATGATAAGGTGGATCTTTTGATCGAGTTCCTGGATCTGCTCTTCAGTCAACTTCTCCATCTCCTGTGTAGGTTCCAGAAGATCAAGCGACGGGTGGCGGTATTTTTTTCGTGCAGCCAGATTTTCTTTATCGAAATCGATCTCCGTATCTTCCGGCTTCTCCTGTGCCGCTGTGGTTTTTACTTTCTCGAGCGGTTTTGTGCCATTCGTGTCCTCAACTTCTGATGTCTCTTTCAAATCTTGTGGAATCTTAAATTCGCCGGCTTCATCCACCGATACTTTTTGTTCTTGGACTATTTCTGATATTCCAATGTCCTCTTCTTTTTCGACGGGCCGATTCTCTGCCTTTTCTTCAATTTGTTCTAATGCTAAAAGATCGTCCGCATGTTCCGTATCAAAAGCGTTTTTGGCGATATCTTTGAAATCGAGGTTCGACAGATCAATAGACGGGTTTTCATCCGTTTTTTCGTTCAAGTTCGTGATTGCATCCGCAGCGGTATCAGCGCCCTCCATTTTTCGCGCCATTTTATCGGCCGCTTCAAGTTCACGCACTTCCTGGGTACTGTCAAAATCGATCGACGGTATCGCGATCTGTTTTTCAATATGGCCGAGCGATTTGATGTCGCGCATCAATTGCGTATCCACATCCAAACCCAAACCTGTGATGTCCTTACTTTCCGCCGATTTTGTGTCTTCGGTTGTTTTAGCTATTTGTTTTTCATCAACCCCGGTGGTCTCGTTAATAAATTTAGGTTTGGTGATATCGGCGATCGGATCCGATTTTTTTACTGTAACTTCCTTCACCGGTTCCTGCATCTGCTCAGGAATACGGATTTCCTCGGGCTGTTTTTCAGTTTGTAGGTATTGCGGAATAAAAGGTTTGTCTTCTTTTTGAGGAAGAACATCACCGGCGGACAGCTCTTCTTTCTGTTTTTCCGCTTCTTCCAGCAAAGTCGTCTGTCGGTTTTTAAACCTGGAAACGGTTTCGGTGGTCCTGCGGTAGGACGAAACAAAAATATGTTGAATGGCCGGGATCAGGTCGGCTATGCTGATGCGAGTGACCAAAATGATCCACAGAAGCGACAGAACAACCCAAACGGTGATGCTGCCGAATTTATTGAGCCACACAAAAAGCTGTGTGGCTATCATACCGCCCAGAAATCCGCTGGCGCTCCAGCCTGCGCCGGGAACGTCCGTATACGGCAATGCAACCCAAACGGAAACCAGAACCATTAAAGTCAGAATATAGAACGCAAATTGATTGACCAAAAAAATACTTTTATGCGTGAATAAAAGCCAACCGTACACGAAGAACAAGATCGGCACGGCCATAAAAGCATACCCGAAGGTATAGAACACCAGGTAGTATGAAATGTAAGCCCCAACAATACCGAGAAAGTTTTCCAACTGATTTGCCCGCCACAGATCAAGAATACTGGCCGGGTGTTCGTTCGGATGATGGGATACAACCGCCAGTATCGCCAGAACACAGAAGGTCATTAAAAGGATCCCTGCAATCTCTTCTTTGAGTTTCGTGCTCAAATTGAGATCCAGGCCCTTTTTTATAGGCGGCTTCTGCGGAACCTTCGGTTGCGGCGAAGCCGTCGTCCTATTTTTCGAAGCGGTTTTTTTCTTTGTAGCCATACAAATAATTAAAAAATCAAATCTCAAAAAGTAAAAATAAATAACACGCGGAACAACTTTTCGACAAGAACCCCAGTTGTTCCCAATATTTATTTTTAAGTTTTAATTTTTAAATTTTGATCTTATTTACTCGGGTCGCCGTTATAAAATGGTGTCGGAATTACCTTTGCTGAAAGGCTTCGCCCGCGTGCATTGACGGTCAATTCCGTCCCGTTCGCGGTCAAGCTTTTTTCCACATACGCCACGGCGATCGCTTTCTGCAGTGATGGCGAAAAAGTTCCGCTCGTAATGACGCCTACCTTTTTTCCGTCCTTCACCACCTCATAGCCGTGACGAGCGGGAACTTTGCCTTCGACCTCTAAACCCACAAGCATCCGTGACAATCCCTTTTCTTTGGCCTTCAGCATCACATCGCGGCCGTTGAAATCGCCTTTGTTCAATTTAGTGATCCAGCCGAGACCCGCTTCCAGCGGATGCGTGGTTTCGTCAATGTCGTTACCATACAAACAATATTTCATTTCAAGCCGCAGCGTGTCGCGCGCGCCCAAACCCGCAAGGCCGATGTTATATTTTTCGCCGGCCTTCATAATGGCGTTCCAGATCTTATCGGAATATTTTTCATCAAAATAAAGTTCGAAACCGATCTCGCCGGTATACCCAGTTCGTGAGATCGTCATCGGTACGCCGTCCACTTCACCTTCATCGAACCAGTAGAATTTAATATTCGATAAATTCACCGGCGTCAATTGCTGAAGAACATTTTTTGCATTCGGCCCTTGAATGGCCAGCAGCGAAATGCGGTCGCTGACGTTCTCTAATTTAACATTCGAAGGACAGTGTGATTTGAGCCAATTGAAATCCTTTTCCATATTGGAAGCATTGACCACCAGCATGTATTTATTCGCAAAACGATACACGATCAGATCGTCCACGATACCGCCGTCGGGTTTGCACATCGCGCTGTACTGCGCCTGATGCAAAGCTAATTTAGACACATCGTTAACCGTCATTTTCTGCAAAAAATCCAGCGCCCCGTCCCCGCTGACATAAAATTCCCCCATGTGGGTAACGTCAAAAACACCGACGTTGGTTCGCACACGTTGATGCTCGGCGATATCGCCGTCGTAGCGGATCGGCATATAATAGCCGGCAAATTCCGCCATCTTTGCGCCCGCCGCGACGTGTTTGTCGTAGAAAGGCGTCTTTTTAACTGGTCCTGTTGAGGTAGACAATTTATTCTCCTGAAGTTAAATCAAAATTGAAAAAACAAAAATTTTTAAACTCATTTTTGAATTTTGATTTGTCATTTTGCATTTTGATTTTTGATCTTTGAATTAAAAATACAAAATCACAATTTTTTTATCGCAAGATCGATCTTCTCCAGCGCCTTCGCAATATTCTCTATCGAATTCGCATAGGAAAATCTTAAATAGCCCTGTCCGTATTCACCGAATGCCGTTCCTGACAACGCCGCCACGCCGCCTTCATTCAATAAATAATCGGCCAGTTTTTTTGAATCCATTCCCGTTTGTTTGATATTCGGGAATACATAAAAGGCGCCGAGCGGTTTTTTACAGGAAAAACCTTTGATCTTATTGAGCCCGTCCACGATAAAATCACGGCGTTTCTGAAATTCCGCCACCATTTTATCCACTTCTGCCTGTGATCCCTGTAAAGCCTCCACGCAGGCGCGCTGGACAAAACTATTCGTACAGGAATTACTGTTGGTCATCAGCTTGGCTACCATCGCGGCAAGATCTTTGGGCATCACGCCGTAACCCGCTCGCCATCCCGTCATCGCATAGGTCTTCGAAAATCCGTCAAGAATGATCGTACGTTCTTTCATACCGGGCAAGCTGGAAATACTATAATGCTCATACCCGTACATGATCCGGCTGTAGATCTCATCCGACATGATGTAACAGTTATAATTCTTGACGATATCGGCGATATCCTGAACATCCTTCTTCGTAAAAACGCCGCCGGTCGGATTGGCCGGCGAATTGATGATGATGAGCTTGGTCTTGGAATTGATCTTCGATTTCAACTCATTCACATCGATCGTAAAGTTATTTTCTTCCTTTATGGATAGAGGAACCGCTTTACCGCCCGCGAAATTGATCATCGATTCGTAAATTGGAAAACCCGGATTCGGATAGATCACTTCGTCGCCTTCCTGGATCAAGGCCAGGATCGGAAAAAAGATGATCGGTTTACCGCCGGGAGTAACTACCACTTCATCCGGAACGACCTCGATCTTGCGCGTTCTGGAAATATATTCTGCGATCGCTTTCCGCAATTCGGGCAATCCGGCGGCCGGCCCGTAATGCGTCCATCCTTCCTGAATAGCCTTGATCGCCGCTTGCGATATATTAGCCGGTGTGTTAAAATCCGGTTCTCCGATCTCCAGATGCACGACATCTTTACCTTGGGCTTCTAAAGCTTTGGCCTTAACCATCACCTCAAACGCCGTTTCCGTACCCAGACGACCCATCGATTTTGCCAGTGGAACATGAAATGAGGACATATATTTTCTCCAAAAAATTACAATGTGTTTTAGCAGTAAAGTTTAGTTTTTTTTCGTTTTAATTTCAAGTTAAAATAAGGATTTAAGCAAATAAAAAAGGCCGGACAACCGTCCGGCCTTTGGTAAAAACAGGATTTCTAAAATATTTTACTCTTCAACTGCTACATATACTTCCGAACCCGCTTTCTTGAATTCCTCGGCTTTTTCCTTCATACCGATCTCTATAGCCTTACCCTCATCTACTTTAAGGGAATCCGCATAATCACGAACATCCTGCGTGATCTTCATGGAACAAAAATGCGGCCCGCACATACTGCAGAAATGGGCCACTTTGGCGCCTTCCGCCGGAAGTGTTTCGTCGTGAAATTCACGCGCCGTATCCGGATCGAGAGAGAGATTGAACTGATCTTCCCAGCGGAACTCGAACCGTGCTTTGCTAAGCGCGTTGTCCCTGATCTGCGCGCCCGGATGGCCTTTAGCAAGATCGGCCGCGTGGGCGGCAATTTTATACGTGATCACTCCATCTTTAACATCGTCGCGGTTGGGTAATCCCAAATGCTCTTTGGGCGTAACGTAACACAACATCGCACAGCCAAACCAGCCGATCATCGCCGCGCCGATACCTGATGTGATGTGATCGTATCCAGGGGCAATGTCGGTCGTGAGCGGGCCGAGCGTATAAAAAGGCGCTTCGCCGCAAACATCGAGCTGCTTGGTCATATTCACCTGAACCATATGCATCGGAATGTGGCCGGGTCCTTCAATCATCGTCTGAACATCATGTTTCCATGCTATTTTTGTGAGTTCGCCCAGCGTGTCGAGTTCCGCGAACTGCGCATCATCATTAGCATCTGCGATCGATCCGGGACGTAATCCGTCACCGAGACTGAAACTGACATCGTATGCCTTCATGATCTCGCATATTTCTTCGAAATTAGTATAAAGGAAATTTTCCTTATGATGCGCCAGGCACCACTTGGCGAGGATCGACCCGCCACGCGACACGATGCCCGTCACACGCTTGGCGGTAAGTGGAATGTAGCGCAGAAGAACGCCGGCATGGATCGTAAAATAATCCACTCCTTGTTCCGCCTGCTCGATCAAAGTATCGCGGTAGATCTCCCATGTGAGTTCCTCCGCTTTACCGCCAACTTTTTCCAAAGCCTGATAGATCGGAACCGTGCCGATCGGAACGGGTGAATTGCGCAGGATCCATTCGCGGGTCTCATGGATATTCTTTCCGGTTGAAAGGTCCATCACGGTATCGGCGCCCCAGCGGATCGCCCAGATCATTTTTTCAACTTCTTCTTCGATGCTCGACGCGATGGCAGAATTTCCGATATTCGCGTTGATCTTGACGAGGAAATTACGCCCAATGATCATCGGTTCGCTCTCGGGATGATTGATATTGGAAGGAATGATCGCGCGACCCCGGGCCACTTCGTCCCTAACAAATTCCGGCGTGATCAACGGCGGTATCGACGCGCCGAAGTTTTCGCCGGGATGCTGGAACTGAAATTCTTTTAATGCGTCCTCACGTTTTTGATTCTCACGAATGGCTATATATTCCATCTCCGGCGTGACAATGCCTTTCTTCGCATAATGCATCTGCGACGCATTGGATCCCGTTTTCGCGCGCAAGGCCGGACGCGTCCTCTTGAAACGGATCGTATCGATGCTTTTATCTGTTTCGCGCATACGCCCGTAGGCGGAACTGATATGCGCTAATTCCTCCACATCGCCGCGTTCCTTGATCCATTTCAGACGCAGAGGATCAAGGCCTTTGTAAATATCGATCTTGGCATTCGGATCGGTATAAGGGCCGCTGGTATCGTATACGACAACGGATTTCGTAAGCCCGTTCCCGTTGGCTTCACCATGCTTTGATCCATCACCGATGGAAATCTCGCGCATGGCGACCTTCACGCCGTCTTGTTTACCCGAAATATAAATCTTCTTTGAAGCAGGAAACGGATCGCGCGTGATCTTGCTTTTTTCATTCGGAACTTGAGATACATTGGAAGTCATATATAATCCTTTCTGATGAAATTCTAAATTGTGAATTTAAATTTTGAATTAAGAATAGTCCTTTAATAAATAGACATTCGTTGACCCTAAAACAAAAAAGCCGTTTCCTAGTGGGAAACGGCAATTCAAAATCTCTAATTCAAAATTTAGAATTTCTATATTGTCGTTTCCCTACGCCGGTATGACCACGTATCAGGTTCAAAGGGTATATTCTCAGTACGCCTCGGGCGTACAACCCCTAACGAATTCGGTATCATTTCCAATGAACATCCGTACGTAATATATTTGATTCAGTAACAGTACGCAAGCGGAAAATCATCCTGTTCTGACCCGTTCGTGTGATTTTCAGGTCATTTTGTAAAAATAGGTAACCTATTCGGAATATTTGCGTATGGAATGACTCAATCTTGAATGACATGGAAGTATCCTATTTAATTCGGAGGTAATGGATGAAGTATTTCTTTACAATCATTATGCTAGCAACATCAGCCTGTTCGCTCAAGCCCGATTTGCAAGCGGAAAAGCAAAAGCTGCTCAATTTGCATGAAAAAGCCAGAACCATGCATTTTGATAAGAATGTCAACGGTTTTTTAGCCGAACAAGCCGACGATTTCATGAATATCCAAAATGGCGATATAAAACGGCCGACGCGCGACGAACGTGCCAAACGTATTCAGGCTTATTTTGACCGGGTCACATTCGAATCATGGGATGATGTAGAGCCGCCGGTCATTGTGATCTCCGACGATGCCACGCTGGCTAACACATTTGTAAAAAAACTGGTGATATTAAAACTCAAAGACGAATCCGGTCAAACCGTTTTGGACACCACGCATTTTGCCTGGACAACCACCTACAAAAAGAATGAGGGCAATTGGCAACTGATCGCCGTTACTTCAACCAGAAAATAATCATATTTAATCTTGAGTGAGGAGAATCCAATGAGAATTTTACTATTGACCCTTTTTGTCATCCTGACTGCAAACAGTAGTGCCCAAACGCCGCAGGAATTTTTTCAGTCGAAATACCGCGAAGGTGTCAAAGCCTATGAATCGAAAGATTACCCGACTTTCGTTCGTGCGATGCAGGCGGCAGATTCCGTGAGGCCGAATACCTATTCTATCCTCTATAATATAGCCGCAGGCCAGGCTCTTTCAGGGCAATCGGACGCCGCACTAAGAACGCTTGCCAACGCTGTTTGGCTGAATACCTCCAAACAATTTCTCGCAGACAGCGACTTTGTGTCGATATGGAATGCGCCCGGAATGAAGAATGTAAAGTCATTGATCGACAGCCTTAACAATCCTTTCAGCATGTCCGGTTCCGCGTTCACACTTGAGGATAACACATTCCATCCTGAAGGTCTCGCTTATGACGCAAAGACCAGACGGTTTTTTATCGGAAGTATCCGTCAGAGAACGGTCGCCGTTCGCGATGATAAAGGAAATGTGAATTCAGATTTTTTTGAAAAAACGGACCAACTTTATTGCGTCATGGGAATGAAGGCGGATGTGAATCGACGCGCCTTATGGGTTGCTACGAGTTCCATGCCGGAGATGAACGGTTTTGCCGATTCACTCAAAGGCAAAGCCGCCGTCATCCGGTTTAATCTTGATTCAGGAAAATTGGAAAAGATTTATACGATTGGCGGAGACCATGTATTCGGCGATCTGGTTTTACATTCGTCAGGCGACGTGTATATTTCCGACAGCGGTGAACCGGCCGTGTACAAGATCGATCGCAAAGAAGATCAACTCAAGCTATGGCTAAAGTTCCCGACTGCCTGGAATTTACAAGGCCTTGATTTTTCTGCCGAAGGAAATACGCTTTTTGTTGCAGACTATATCTCAGGATTGTATCGCGTATCGATGAAAACATCCAAGATCGATAAGATCGGATTTGATACACCGAATGCGCTGAGAGGAATTGACGGATTGTATTTTTACAAGAACAGTTTGATTACACTGCAGAACGGCACAAATCCTTTCCGCGTCTGCCGATATTATCTGAATGACGATCGAACGCGCATTACGCGGATAGAATTCATCGAAAAAGCTACCGAAAACCTCGGGGAACCTACGCTGGGAGCGGTATCGGGTGACACGTTCTATTTCATCGCCAATAGCCCGTGGGGCGCATATGACCGGAAACATCAGTTTGACGCGTCAAAAGCGAAGAAGCCGGCGGTGAGAAAGTATGAGCTTAAGTGATCAATTTCCAACTTTGAAAACCAAATTAGGCAATTGCAACCGTGACGAATTCCCCGCAATCAACCAAAGTTCGTCGATAGTTTCCTTGGGTTGATGGGTCTTATTAATATGAAGCTTCTGATTCACATTAAGATCCATTTTTCCGATGGTATAGTGACCTTCGATGAAGCCGAATCGATTTTCATATCTTAGATCTTGTAAAGTCGTCGATAACGACCATTTTTCGGGATAGTGAACGGTAATATCCTTCCTAAACTCTTGATCATTGTAAATTCGGATGGGGTTATGACGATCTTTTACGTCCACTTTATATTTAATTCTCGAAGAAGGAGAAAACAACCCCCCGGTTTGAAAAATGGCTTCATCCGGCGTCACGGTCACCAGATTATCGATCTTATAACGAAGACGTATTATGAGCGGCCGGCGATGATCTCTTAGATTCTCAAACTGGGATGAGATCATTGTCACGTTACCATCCGAATAAGTAAGCAGCTTCTTCAGAACCTGATCTTTTTCCTCTTCTTTTAATTTCGTCAGCTCACGCCTCGCAAAATAAGCGTCGGAACCGCTTAGAGTTTTTTCTTCATCCACTTCGATAGTACCGTCCTCATCGATGGTTAGTTCGTATTTTTCATACGTACCGTTATCTTTTCCTGATCCTTCTGGTACCGTGAAGAATCCTGCGAATCCATCCTTAGAAATTTTCATCGCCTCTTGTCCCTGATACGCATCAGGGATATATGTGATCGGCAAATATTCCACATACGGGAACACCACATAGGTTTTATCATCCAGTGTGACGGTCACCGCCGGTATGTACATTTCGCTCGAAGAGATGTATTGCTTGTCAAAGTTGCCGTCCTGAGCGTTATGGATCAAAACATACTTAGCGTCCAATTCCGCTTTGACAAGCATGGCTTGTGTGAGGCCGGTGAGCAGATAGATATTCCCTTTTTTCTTAGTCAACAATTCATCAAAATCTTTGGCCTCATTACCGACTTCCATATTACTTTGAATATAAGTTACAATCGAATCCAATTTTTGTAAAGGTAGTTTGCACATTCTTGTTATCCGCTCCGTTTCGATGCCTATGTTGTTGCCCAGTATTTTTGATAAAAAAGACACTCTGTCCATAGCATAATTTTTGTACTGATTGGCAACGTCTGCCCATGACGACGGGGCTCTGTAGGTAATCGACCCCAACTCCAAATAAGAGATACTAAAAGCCATGTATTTACTGGTTTCCTTAAAATAGGGTGAGAACAGTTCTTCGTGCGCGGCTGGAACATCTTTATCTTCGTAAGAGTATATTGTTTTGTGGTTTTTGGGATCGAATGTTGTAGCGAATTTTAAGTTATTTTCACCGGTGTTTTTGGTCGTGACTCGCCACCAGTCCGGATATTTATATTGGAATTTTATCCTTTCAATGGGTAGATCATATTGAAGAGACACTTCCTGACTTAATAACGGATTTTGCAATAAGTTTATATTTTCGATTTCATATCCTTCCTCAATAAGTGAACCTTTAACGACGTCAGGATACACAAAGCGGTATTCGTGAGAGCCGTTGGAGTTTTTTTCTAATTTCAAATTCGCCAGAGTATATTCACTGGTTTTTCCCGTAGGCGAAATGCACCGGAGGAGGGCTTTTCTCAGAACTTGATTACTCTTGAGACTAAGTCCGAAACTGCTGAGCCTCTGATTATCAGGATTAAGAACAACGTACTTAATATTGCGGACACGAAAAAAGGACCATTCCGGCGGACCTAAAAACAGTGACGCCGCGTTGTGCTCAAGCGTTTCCTCTACGTTTAGGTATACGCCGTCGTATTTGACATACTTTTCCGAATAGGCCCCGATATGTACTGAATCACGAATACTGCTTTTTGATGTCATCGATTCCAAAAAAGTCGAACGACTCGAAATAGCGCACGAAGACAGTATCAGCGATGCGACAAACGACAAAAAGTACTTTTTCATGGATGGTTTTGGTTAATGGTTATCATGGATGTTTTTAGTTTAAGATATTGTTTGCAAAAATTGAGAAAATGATTTCTATCCTCGCCTGAATAACTCAATGGCACTTGTTCAAATTCATATACGGTCATCATGGTGCGGGATCCCGTCATTCTAGTCGAGCAGGTAAATCGAGCGGTGCGCTCGTTGCCTAAGGAAATATCATTAAAACTGATAGTCGCATCGCCAATATTCAGACATAAGACTATTTTCAATAATCCCTGTTCCGACATATACACCGGCCAGTCATCTTTTTGTCGTTCATTTAGGTCGGCTGAAATGACTTTGAATGGGGCCTGCGGCAAGTATCGGCGTGAACTTGTTTGAATGACAAATTCATGCAACTCGGACTTAGCTGAAAACACCATAACCGAATCTTCTTCGGAGAGAAATTTGAAATTTTCAAAACCAATTTTCGTGAAACTGGAGTTGACTAAGCGCGAAATATAATTTTCAAGCTCCGTGCCGGATAACTCCCTTTGAGCCCGTCTTGCAGCAGATAGAAACTCGTTTCTCAATTTAATCGCCGCTTTACAAACCCGTAAAGAATCGAGAGAACCTTCAATCGTTACTTCAATGGAAGGATGACGTTTCTGCGCTTTCTCAGACGTGTAAACGGGGTTTTCGCGGTTCAGTATCAAAACCGGGCCGGCCAAGTCCATGGCCGGTAAATTTCCAAATTCGCAATACTTGGCGGTAGGATCGAAATAGACACGAGTCCCGTCGTCTTCATAGACATTAATCATATGATTAAATAAGGACGTATGCACAGATTTAAATGGTAACTTCGGCTCGGTAGAAACAATCGCCATATGTACGTTGAGGCCTGCGGAACGAGCCATTAACATGACAAGCAATGCCCTATCTTTACAATCGCCGTATCCATTTTGCAGAACCATTGCCGAGGGATTTGGAAATATGGTATGAAGAGAATCTGATTCGCTAATATAACGTACCCTTGTTTTCACAAAATCGTTGATGGCCTTAAGTTTCTCTAACGGTTTTGATAATCCCAACGTAATCGCTTGCACCAACGAATCGTGTTTATCCCTAATCAGGCCCTTATTTTCCAACTGTAAAAGGTACCAGTTTGTAAAACTCTGCGGTGTATGTGGATTAATCGGCCTATTGTCGATAGTGAACTTTGTAAGCAGGGAAGCGTGATGGCTAAAAGGAAAATACGGTACAGGATTGGTTTTCTGAATATTCCTAAAAGTCAGAACTGTTTTGCCCTCGTTGCGTTCCAAAGTATAAGGTATGGAATCCTTTGAATACGCAATTTCAAAATCGGTCTTGACATCAGTCGGATGCTCTACGATTATCGTATAGGACTCGATATAATCAATATTTTGAATTTCTAAAATCGGCACATAGGCTATATCAGTGAAAGTCTCTTTATAACTGTATTGGATGCTGTCGCAAAGTTTGATGTTTTGATCGAATGAGATTGTGTGCAATTTATAGCTGGCGAAAAATGAATCCTTCGTTTTTTGATACAGAAAACCAAATTTATCTGAAGGTAACGTCTGTTTTTTGAATGTTCCTTTTATAGCAGACACTTTGGAAAAATAGAGCTCCGGGATTGTATATACACTTTGACGGAAAGAACGCTCTGATAAATATTTTACTTTAACCTGTGTTTCGGATTTTAGCGAATAGCTCCCGTTTTTTTCTCGGGCCACATAAAACTTAACGGTTTTATTATACGCGTAATCGTGCTCTTGCTGGGACCACACCTCTGGTCCAGCACTGAGAGAAAAAATAAGAAATATTACAAAAACTAACCTGATCACAAAGTCTCCAAATCTTAATTTGATTTTTCTTGACTGCGATAGATACAAAATTCACATAAAAGCAATCAAATTATAGGAAAACCAAATTTATTTCTCAAGAATTATTATATGTCCCTGCAGATTCAATCCTGTATTGTCATGGATGGCTATTGTCTGGACTTCTTCACGTAATTCTGCGAAATCTGCCGGAAATTGTACTACAAATTCTTCCTTTGAATTATTCCCCAAAAAGAAATAAGTTGTTTTGTTCTGAACATTATCCGATACGATAACGTATCTGAGAACCTGAACCCTCAATTCACATTTATTCGTAAGAACCCAACGGAGCTCAAAATGAAAATTCTATCCTTTTTGGCATTGCTGTGGATATTACCTTGCGTAAGCTTGTTTTCACAACTCAACTTCGACGAAAAGCCGCCTCAATTCACCCGCGCAGACACTTTGCGAGGCATGCTGCGGCCGGAACGCACAAGCTACGATGTGACGCATTATCATCTCGATGTGGAGATCGTGCCAGACAGCCAGTTCATCAAAGGCAGTAACATCATCACTTTCAAGGTTGCCGACGAAACCTCCAAAATTCAGGTCGATCTTTTTGACAATATGCAGGTCGACAAGATCGAATTCGATAAGAAGCCCCTCACATTCACACGGGAATTCAATGCCGTTTTCATTTCATTTCCGAAACCGCTAAAGAAAAATTCAGTTCAGAAAATAGCGGTTTATTTTTCAGGAAAGCCGATCGTTGCAAAACATCCGCCATGGGACGGCGGCTTCATCTGGACAAAGGATGAAAAAGGCCTTCCGTGGGTTGCCGTAGCGTGTCAGGGCACAGGCGCAAGTTTGTGGTGGCCGAATAAAGATCACCAGGCGGACGAACCGGACAGCATGACGATCAGCGTGACCGTTCCTGCGGGACTGATGAACATCTCCAACGGCAGCCTGCGCAAAATGACCGTTCTTAAGGACGGGCGGTCCAGGTGGGATTGGGCGGTAACCTATCCGATCAACAATTATAATGTCACGGTCAATGTTGGTAATTTTGCCAGGTTCAGCGAAACCTACGGCGATAAAGACCCGCTGAAAATGGATTATTACGTGATGCCTTCCGATCTGGAAAAGGCGAAGGAACAATTCAAGCAGGTCAAACCGATGATGTCGGTGTTTGACAAATATTTCGGCCCGTATCCATTCAAACGCGACGGATATAAACTCGTCGAATCGCCGCATCTCGGAATGGAGCATCAGAGCGCGGTCGCATACGGAAATAAATTCAAACAAGGCTACCTTGGAACGGCTTCGTCTCCGGAAGGTTTATTGTTCGATTTCATCATCATTCACGAAACCGCTCACGAATGGTGGGGCAACAACGTCACATCTAAAGACATCGCCGACATGTGGATTCATGAAGGTTTTGGCGCGTATTCCGAAGCCGTTTACATCGAAGGACTGTACGGATACGAAGCAGGACAACGTTATCTGGTTGGGAAAAAACAGGACGTTCGCAATGACCGCCCTATCATCGGTAATTACAACGTGAATGCCGAAGGCTCCGGCGATATGTACCCGAAAGGCGCTTTGATGCTGAATACGCTGCGGCATTCGATCAATAATGATTCTTTATGGTGGGCGATCGTACGCGGAATGCAGGAAACCTATAAACATCAGACCATCCACACCGACACGATCATAAATTTTGTTAACCGCAAAACCGGATCGAATTATGCTTATCTGTTCGATCAGTACTTGAAGTACACGAAAATCCCTGAACTTGATCTATACGTTGTGGTCAAGGGCGCGTCGGTCAAACTCAGTTATCGCTGGATCACGGATGTAACGGATTTTCATATGCCGGCCAGGATCAAAACAAAGAACGGATGGGAAACGGTCACGCCGACCACGGCCTGGCAATCGATGGCCATGGATGGAATGGATCCTCAGGAAATCCAAGCCGATGATAATAGATTTTTCATTCGAGTGAATAAACGCAGGATGTACGTGGAAGAGAAAAAGTAAAAACTCATGGCATGCTGATGACACGGATTAGACTGATTTTCACTGATTTATTAATATTATTCTGTTGATGCTGTTAATCCAAAAAATCCCCCTGTCTCCCCCTTTCCAAGGGGGACACATCCGAAATTTTTATTTACGATTCCCCCTTGAAAAGGGGGTTAGGGGGATTGTTGTGTTTGATTTTATACAAACCTGAGATCAACCCATGTCTGAAACTGTTGCTTTTGCTCTGCTCTGTTTTACCTCGTTCTTTTCCGTGATCAATCCGGTCGGCGTCATGCCTGTCTTTATGACGATGACCTCGGATCTGGATAACGCCCACCGCCGCAAAACGGCTGAACGCGCCGTGTTGGTAGCGTTTGTTACGCTGATGATGTTTGCTTTTTCCGGACAATTGCTTTTTAATTTCTTCGGCATATCGGTTGACAGTTTCCGTATTGTGGGCGGCATTATATTTTTCATGATGGGATATGAGATGTTGCAGGCACGGTTAAGCCGTGTGGAGATCGACGAGGAATCGGTCAAAAAATATGTTGAAGATATTTCCATTACGCCTCTGGGTATACCCATGATCTGCGGACCGGGAGCGATCACCAACGCGATCGTGCTCATGCAGGATGCGCATTCGATCGAACTGAAAGCCGTTCTGATCGGCGTTATTATTGCCGTTTGCATTATCACGCTTATAGCCCTTATAGGAGCGGGTAAATTCGTCAACATGCTCGGCGATACCGGCAACAAAATTCTCATGCGTCTGATGGGGCTTATTATCATGGTCATTGCGGTTGAATTTTTCTTCCGCGGACTCAAACCGATCGTACAGAATATTTTAGTGAAGTAGTTTTCTTCATTCTACGGATCAAGTCATGAATTCACAAGAACACCTCGATTACGACTATATCATCATCGGCAGCGGTTTCGGCGGGTCCGTCTCTGCGCTTCGTTTATCCGAAAAAGGATATAAAGTTCTGGTCATCGAAAAGGGAAAATGGTTTAAGGCTGAGGATTTCCCGAAGACCAACTGGAATCTGAAAAGATGGCTGTGGCTCCCCGGTTTACGGTTTTTCGGGCTGTTCAAAATCACTTTTTTCCGTCATATCACGACATTAACCGGTGTCGGGGTCGGCGGGGGCTCTCTCGTCTATGCCAACACTCTGCCTGTTCCTAAAATAAAATTTTTCACGGCTGATACCTGGGCGCATCTCGCAGACTGGGAAAAAGAACTTAAACCTTTTTATCCCGTGGCGCTGCAGATGCTGGGCGCAACAAAGAATCCGAGGCTTGAATTCGGCGACATCGCGCTGCAAACTCTGTCCAAACAGATCGGCAAAGAGGAGCATTTTGAGCCAACGAACGTTGCTGTGTTCTTTGGCGAGCCGGGAAAAAAGGTCCAGGACCCCTATTTCAACGGTAAAGGTCCGGATCGCGCGGGATGCAAATTCTGCGGAGGATGCATGCTCGGCTGTCGTCACAATGCGAAGAACACATTGGATAAAAACTATCTTTTCTTTGCTCAAAAACTCGGCGCAAATATTCGGGCGGAATCTGAGGTCTACGATGTAAGACCTCTCGACGGCGGTAAAGGCTCCACCGGGTACACCGTTAGTTGGAGAAGTTCAACATCTTTATTCAAGAAAAAGGGATCTTTCACCGCACGCGGCATTATTTTCGCCGGCGGCGTATTGGGCACAGTCAAACTTTTACTTAAACTAAAAAGATCCTCGCTGCCTAATTTATCTGAAAAAGTGGGGCACGGCGCGCGAACAAATTCAGAGAGTCTACTCGGCGTCACAGCATACGACAAGAAAACCATCTTTTCAGACGGTATTGCGATCGGCTCCATTCTTCATACGGACGAGAACAGTCATCTGGAGCCGGTGCGTTATTCCGAAGGCGCCGGATTCTGGCGCATTCTGATGTCGCCTGTGGCGCACGGGAGGTTCTGGTTCGTCCGTATGGCCAAAGCGGTCTGGGACATTTTGAGGCATCCGATCAAAAATTCCAAAGTATATTTCGTTTCCGATTGGGCGAAACACACGCAGATCCTCTTGTTTATGCAAACCATCAACACAACGCTGCAATTTTCAAGAAGTTTATTCGGCATGGGTTCTTCCATCGAAAAAGGAAAACATCCGACGGCATTCATTCCTGAAGCAAAAATGCTGGCAGAAAAATTCGCCGACATTACAAACGGAAAGACCACGGCATTACTGACGGAAACGATCTTTGGCATCCCCACGACAGCGCACATCCTCGGCGGCTGCGTCATGGGAAAAGATATTCACGAAGGCGTTATTGACAAGGACAACCTCGTATTCGGCTATGAGAATATGATGATTTGTGACGGTTCCATGATCTCCGCCAATCCGGGCGTCAATCCTTCTCTGACCATCACGGCGCTCAGCGAGCGCGCCATGAGTAAAATTCCTGCGCAATCCACATTTATACATCACAAAAACGAAAGGGAAAATGTATGAGATACGGTTTTATTTTATTTTTCACCGCTTTCTTGATGAACACCGCACTCGTGGCGCAGGATAAAAAAGAGGAACCTGAATGGGAAATGAAGCAATATTTTTTTGTCATGCTGAAGAGAGGGCCGAACCGCGGTCAGGATTCTGTCACGGCGATGAAACTTCAGGAAGGCCATATGGCCAATATCAACCGTATGGCAAAAGAGGGCAAACTGGCGATCGCCGGTCCTTTTGGGGACAATGGCGATTGGCGTGGTATTTTTATTTTTGACATGAAGAACATGGAAGACGTCAAAAAGGAAGTTGAACAGGACCCGGCCATTCAGGCGGGGAGGCTAGCCTATGAAATCCATCCATGGTGGGCCGGACGCGGGTCGAAATTACCATAAAATCTGTGAACAATTCTAAATCGTTGATCCTTGTTCTTAAATCAAAACACGATCATGAAAACCGGCCCCCTTATTCAAAAACTGAAATTCAAACCCGGGCAAAGGCCGCTTATTTATAATGCCGGGCCAGAATATTTAATAAAGTTTGAATCGCTGTCACCCGAAACTAAGATATCTGGAAGTTACGATTTCGCGGTTCTTTTTGTTAGCAATAAGAAAGAGCTCAATGCAAGCGCAGGAAAGTTGCTCAAGGGATTAAAAGAAAGCAGCATTTTCTGGGTTGCCTTCCCGAAGAAAAGTTCCAATATCCAGACCGATCTGACGATGTATGACGGCTGGGATATTTTGAAGAATCATCAATTTGAAGGCATCGCGCTGGTCTCGATCGACGATACATGGAGCGCGATGCGTTTCCGGCCTTCACACCTCGTAGCAAAAGGACGTTCCCCAGGGACGAAGAAAACTGTTTCTGAATTTATCGACATGAAAAGACGCAAGGTCAAAGTACCGGATGAACTTCAATCTAAGCTCAGCGCACATCCCAAACTCAGAACCTTTTTCCAAAATCTCGCATTTTCCCACCGCAAAGAATATGTGGAATGGATCGTTTCTGCAAAAAAGGAAGAAACGCGTCAAACCAGGATCCGGAAAACAATCGACATGCTGAAAGCCGGTTTAAGAAACCCCACCGACAAATAAAAGCAGAAGACCCGCAAAGTTCTTTGTCCAAAACATCCGCTTTGCGGGTCTCTATTCTTAACGCGCGGTGAGCATCATGGTCATGTTAAGATAAATGTCCATGCCCATATTATTGTAACCTGTCGCCGGATCGTTGAATGAACCCGGTTTGATTCGCGAGAGATGATCGTAGTATTTCCTGCTAAGAAGATTGTTACATCCAAGCACCGCATTCACGTCACGATTGAAAAGTTTGAAAGAACCTCCCGTCGATAAGTTCACCAAATGGTAGGCAGGGGTTTCCGATTCCGTCGAGGCATTCCTCTTTTGGCGGAATGATGAAACCATTTCTAATGCCGCATAACCGTTGTGAATTCCGCTCCATGACCCAAAAGCAAAACGCAATTCATTGGTCAACTTATCCGCCGGCATCAATGGAATGTATGCACCGCCGGACTTTTTCGCAACAAGAGCGGCGTAAGTGCTCCTCAATTCCAGCCATCGGACGCTTGCGGGTTTCCAGCTCATGGCTATCTCCCCGCCTTTAAGAATTGCGTCGGCCTGTAGAAAATAATACTTCTTATAGCCTTGTGCCGTAGTATCAGCGCTGGGCGATAGGTAAATAAAATTCGTTATCCGATTGTGAAAAGCGGAAACCTCCAATGAAAAAGTATTGGTATGAATTCGCGCGCTCAGATCGGTCTCGAAATTCTTTTCGCTCTTTAAAGCGGCGTCGCCGATCTCATAATTCAAAGTCCCTTCATGCAATCCATTTGACGACAACTCGGCCAAATTGGGCGCGCGGTAACCGGTGGAGAAATTACCTTTCAATAACAATCGATCCATCAGGTCATATGCCAGGCCGAGAGAACCATTGACGGTACGGTAAGACTTGTCAATTTTCCGGAAGTATCCCATCGAATCAGGCGTCCCGCGCCTGTCGGTGCCCAGATGGTAACCATTTACGCGAATACCCTCCTCCACAGTTAATGAACTGAGGTCATGTTTGACATAAGCAAACCCTGAGATCTCCCGCGTCGCCGCATCCGGAATGATCACTCTTTCTCCGCTGTTGGAATTGGTTTGAAAGGTCATCTCCGTTCCCACGATGATATCAGAGAGAAAATATCTGGGCGCGTAATATTTGGCGTTGAAGGAATAGGTATTCAACTGCATGTCCAGCTTTCCTATCTTTTTTTCCTCTTTGCCTTCGATCTCCTGCCGGTTGTTCAGATGGATCCCGGCATCGAGGCTGAATTTGGTTCTGCCGAAATAAAACATATTTTGCGCGGTTAGGAGATGATATTGGACCGCATGGTGCGCTTCTTCCGCGCCGCGGGCAAAAATCCGTTCCTCTTTTTCTTCGCCTTCTTCCCTGCCTTCGACGACGCCGAACAGATAATATGAAAAACCGTAATTGAGATCGAGCGCAATCCATGGCCGATTAAAGCCGATACCGGCTTTGAGATCGCCGCCGTTTAGTCGCGTATTGGGCACGCGTTTGTTGCTCCCATCAAGATAATCGGCTTGTGATTGTCCGCCGATGCGCAATTTCCACCGGAAGTCTTCGTTGGACGCTTTGACGCCGTAGTCCGTTGAAACGCCGAAGTTATTGCTGTTGAGCTTTATGGAATAATCGCTTTGCCTGGTTCCAACCGGCGCAGGTTTTTCATCGAGAATATGGATCACGCCGCCGAGCGCCTCCGACCCGTACATCAGCGAGGCCGGCCCCTTGATGACTTCCACTTTTTCAATTCCCACGTCGGACAATCCCAACCCATGTTCGTCCTGCCACTGCTGGTTATCGAATCTCAATCCGTTGAGAATTGTCAGAACCCGGTTGCCGTGAAGGCCGCGAATGACCGGTTTGCCGATACCGGTTCCCGTGGTCAGTTGGTTAATACCCGGCAATCGCGTCATGGACTGCGTCAGCGTCGTAGCGCCCGAGTTTTTAATATCTTCTTTCGAAAGGCTCTCAACCTGATAGGCGGTTTTCTCCGCATCCGTCAGGCGCGGCGCGGTCACAACGATACCCTCCGTTTCAATTGGAGAAACGGAAAGTTCGACATTTAATTCGTCATCCGGGCCTTTACATTCAAATGACCGGACCAGCGTCTTATATCCGATGCAAGAAAACTGGATCTGAAACGATCCTTTGGGAAGACCGTTCAGTACATACGTGCCGGTTTCGTCCGAAAGCGTCCCTATGTTCAATTCCGGAATGAAAATAGTTACCTTACTTAAAGCGGCTCTGTCTTCACGAGCCGTAACGATTCCTTTCACGCGCCCTTGTGCGAAAATCACTTGGGAACTGAGCATGATCCATAGAAATATAGTTTTTAACATAGAATTATCCTTGCAATTATTAATTGTTACCTCGTAATCCACCCGTCTCGTAATATTGATGCGAGGAGGAAAATCAATGCGCTTTTAGGGAGAAATTGATTCGGAGAGAAAAATGTCTAGACGGAATAATTGGGCGGATGAAAGATCGAAAATTGCACTTCCTGCATGGCAGGTATTGAGGAAAACGCTAAATGATTGAATTCGATTACCTCTCCATGGCCGAACTTTGAAAAAGAAAGGAAGAGGTGAAATTTTCTTTTCAATAACTTGCTTTTAGTTCCCGCATCCCGGTTGCTTTCCTCATGATGAATGAGCGTTTGTTGCTGATCATTCGCTTCATCCACTACATGAACGAACAGGTCCTCGTCATGATCGACAATGTCCAGATATAAAGTTGCGCGGACAGAATCGTCCAAGATACGATAGACCGGACACAGATTACCGTAAATGGCGATCATAAAGGCTAAAAGAGCCGAAACGTATTTGAAATTTTTATTCATGAATGCGGGTTTATATATTATGATAGACCACAACATTCAGAACTGCAACACCTATTTTTGTTCCTACAACAAGCTCCGCGTTGAAATTGTTTGCCGAAATGAGTAATTTTTATTAATGGAACATGTTTCTGAAAATATCGTCGTCTTCGGCAAAGAGATCATCGACGTTCCGTCGATCGAACAGATCAAACGCTGTGTGTCGGAGAACGATTATGGGGTATTAACCGCGGACGCACATTACGGTTACGGACACCCGATAGGCGGCGCCGTTGCATACAAAGATAAGATATCTTTATCCGGCGTCGGTTTTGATATTGCCTGCGGGAACAAAGCCGTAATGACCGATATCAAAGTATCCGAGATCAAGGTTCCCTCCATCATGGACGAAATCGTCCGTCAGATCGGGTTTGGCATCGGCCGGCCGAATCCTCAACCGATCGATCATCCTGTTCTGGATAAGATCCAACATGCCGATTGCTTGCCTCAGCGTAAACTGCTTTCACTTGCCAAAGAACAACTCGGAACCGTCGGAAGCGGCAATCATTATATCGATCTGTTTGAGGATGAACAAGGCCGCCTCTGGATCGGCGTTCACTTCGGATCGCGCGGATTCGGGTACAAAACCACGATGGGTTTTATTGCGCTGTCCCAGGGAAAACATTTTGACGAACGCGTACATGAAGGACCGATGGATGCTCCGCCGATCCTGTTTGATGCAAACTCGGAGATCGGAACGGATTACCTTGCCGCCATTCACCTGGCAGGAGAATACGCTTATGCCGGTCGAGATACGGTGGTAAATAAAGTTCTTGAGATCGTCGGAGCGAAGTCGTTATACGAAGTCCACAATCATCACAATTTCGCCTGGCGGGAAAAACATTTCGGTGACGAATATTGGGTGGTACGTAAAGGATGCACTCCGGCTTTCCCAGGGCAACACGGTTTCATCGGATCCACGATGGCGGATATATCGGTGATCGTGGAAGGAATAGAAAGCAAGACTTCACAGGAAGGATTGTATTCTACCGTTCACGGGGCCGGCCGGGTGATGTCGCGAACGAAAGCCGCAGGAAAAAGAAAATGGACGCATGACCGGAGCGGAAATACCGTACTCAAATCGGTTTCCAAAGGCGTCGTGGATTTTGATGCGGTCAAAGATGAAATGAAAAAAAAGAAAATCGAATTAAGAGGTGCCGGAGCGGACGAAGCGCCTCAGGTTTACAAAAGTCTGGAGGACGTTCTGCATTTTCATGAAGGAACGTTAAGAGTTGTACATAGATTGCGCCCGATCGGCGTTGCTATGGCCGGCGAAGATGTGTATGATCCGTATAAGGATTGACCTGAGACTATTTTTCCTCAAACGGCCACCATTTTCCCATCCTCGCGGCGATCATGTACGCCGCAATACCCAATACCGTTACGATCATTCCCGAAACGGCGAATTTCCACCCGGTTGAAATAAAAATGAGTAACCATACCACAACTGCGAGGATCACCGGCAGTGGATAGAGGAACATTTTAAAAGGCAGTTCCGAGGACCCTCTGCGCTTCCGCAGAATGATCACGCCGATCGCCTGGCCGATGAACTGCACCATGATCCGCATGGCCAATATGGCCGTGATCACATCCGATAGTCTGAACAGCAGACTAAAAACGAACGCCGTTGCGCCGAGGCCTAATAAAGACACGTACGGAAAATTTTTTGTCGGGTGGAGTTTGGCAAACACTTTAAAAAACCGTCCGTCCTCCGCCGCCGCATAAGGAATTCGCGTATAACCGAGCATGACCGAGAACAAGGAAGCGAACGCAACCCACAGGACCATCAGAGTAACGAGTGAGGCCGCGCCTTCGCCGTAAATTCTCTCGATGAATGTACTGACAATAAAATCCGAATGCTGCGCTTCCTGCCAGGGGATCACACTGACCACGCTGATATTCATGGACAAGTAGAGGATCGCGATCCCGATTATCGATATAAAAATGCTGCGTGGAATATTCTTCCCGGGATCTTTGATCTCCCCGCCGAGATGGCAAACATTATAATAGCCGAGATAACTGTAGATCGTTTTCACCGAAGCCTGCCCGAGCGCAACAAAGAACACGGTGCTGAGAAGCAGGGATGAGTCGTCCGGAATGAAATCGTTCTGAATGGTTCCGTGCATCATTCCGCCCCAAATGATCCAGCCCATCGTCAGAATAACACCGATCCATAAAAGAACGCTGATCTTTCCGATGGATTCGATACGGCGGTAAAGTAAGATCGTCAGGATAATGACCACGCCGCCCGAAACGCATTTACGTCCGATCGTATCCATCGCGGGAACAAGATAACTCAGGTATTGCGCAAAACCGATCGAGCCGGAAGCGATGACCAGCGGCGCCTGGAAAAGAGTTTGCCAGACAAGCAGAAATGAAAGCAGTCTTCCCCAGGTATTCTCACCGTAAGCGTCTTTGAGGAAATTGTAGCTTCCGCCCGCCTTAGGATTGGCCGCACCGAGTTCCGCCCAGATCATACCGTCGATCAGCGAGATCACCGCGCCTGCGATCCAAGCAAGAAGAAAATACGGCCCGCCCATGATCTGAATGACCAGTGAAAGAACGACAAACGGTCCGATACCGACCATGTCGATCATATTGATCGCTGTGGCCTGCACCAG
>CAZHUW010000005.1:0-10079 GCA_964535295.1 uncultured Bacteroidota bacterium | reverse complement strand
GCCCGGTCTCATAATAAACCAAGTAAAGGAGAAAAACTATGAAAAAGCTCATGAAATTATCGCTGTGGGGCCTTGCGGCATGGGCTGTAACCGTTTTTTCCGTTCCCGATCTCACCGCTCAAAATACGAACTACGGGTCTATCGTCTCCAAAAATTTCAACGAGACTGTCACATATGAACAAAGCAGAGGCAATGATCTTCAATTGACTGAACGGATCTATCATTCTATTCAGGGTTTCGCATTCTACGGCGTTTACGATTATGTAACGGCAGAAGTTTCCGGCGGAACGGTCCTATTAAAAGGTTGGACGCATGAACAGTGGATCGCCGATCTTCTGGTAAAGAAATTATCGAAGATCGAGGGCGTCAAGACTATCGATAATCAAATCCAGCCGGCATCGGGTTCGGACGACCTCGCACGCCGGGCCGTTCGCGCCATTTACACCGACGGGCTGTTCGAAAAATATTCGTTCAGTTCCAATCCGCCGGTACATGTGGTAGTGATCAACAACCGGATCATTCTGGCGGGAGAAGTTGCAACCGAAACCGAACGCAACCGCGCCGAGCTTCTGGTTGATTTCAAAACCAACGCCGTCACGGTCGACAACCAATTGCAAATTCGTCCATGATCTTTGCTTTGAGGGTAACAAAGAAAAACCCCGCATGGCTCAAAGCCTGCGGGGTTTTTTGATCTCAATATCTAACTAAGAATTACTTCTTGGTCGGCATCATTGCCATCAGGTCTTTGTGGATATTGTCGTCTTTATCCAGCGCTTCTTTGGCTGCCATCAGGTCGTCTTTGGCAAGCGCTTCTTTGGCGGCAGCCACAGCGGCTTTGCATTCTTTGACCATATTGTCCGCTTTAGCTTTGTCTTCTTTTTTCAGTTTCATCATCGAGGCCATCATGGCTTTGTCTTTTTCCATTTTCGCATGACCTTCTTCGGCCTTGGCAAGACGGTCCGTAAGTTCGGCCTTCATCGCATCATGGGCGCCCGGAGCAGCTTTCGCAGCAGCATCAAACGCTTTGGCGGCTTCCATATAGGCTTTTTTGGCTTTATCCCAATCTTTGGCTTTGACAGCAGCTTCGCCGGCGGTCATGGATGCCGTAGCGGCATCGTACTGATCTTTCACATACATAGCAGCATTCGCGCCATCAGCGGCTTTCTTGGCTGCCGTCGCTTTATTGATATCTTCGGTCGGGGGTCCGCCGCAGCCGATCAAAACCACCACAGCTAACGCTGTTGCTGAGAGAAGGATTCTCTTTAACATACTTTTTCTCCTTTTTCACGATAAGGTTACCAAACACCAAAATCTACCTTACCGCATTGGGTTTTTATTTTTACGATGTTTAGGGTTTAGGCAAAAGTACAAACGGGATGTTTCAAAAGCAATGATTATTATGAATCGATTTACTGTTATAGCCAAACAGGGAACATTCTTTAAAAAATATTTTTTTGGAGTGCTCCGAGCCCGATTTACAAAAAAACTATCTTATTCCCTTTTTGAGGGAATAAGATAGTTGGAACCATTATTTTACGACGATTTTGTATTCGGGAGTAGGATTTAACGGACAACTATATTCATAAGTACCGGATTTTAATTCGACAACACCGGTGCTTTTCGTTTCGCCTTTTTTGATCGTACCGCTGGGCATTGAATTGGGCAGTGATTGTTTATTGCCGAGTTCATGAACATAAAACCCAACTTCTTTCTGTACATCCGCGTTTGTAATGTTAAACCTGTATTTTCCCGGAGAAAGAATTAATTCTGTTTTGTTAAAAGTACCGGGATGTTGAATTAGATCAATTACTTTAACGTCTCCTTTATCCTTCATCATCTTCCCATCCTTCATCATCTTCTCATTATTCATGGTTTTCACGGAATCCTTACCCATCATGGTTTGAGCGTATGATAGATTGGATAAAAAAATGACGGCAATAATGATCGCCGAAATAAGCTTGATTGTTGTTCTCATTGCAGAACTCCTTTTTTTGAAAAAATTAATTAAATAACCACATATAATTGCCAAAGCCTTCTTTTCTCATATCTTCTTTTCGAATAAACCGGAGCGCAGCCGAATCAAGGCAGTACCTCAGCCGCGTCGGCGCAGGACCATCATTAAACACATGCCCTAAATGAGAGGAAGCATGTTTACTTTTTACCTCTATTCTTTCCGTCCCAAAAGATTTGTCAATATTCTTGACAATAAACCTTGGATCGATTGGTTTAGTAAAACTTGGCCAACCTGTTCCTGATTCAAATTTATCAGTAGAACAAAACAGCGGCTCTCCGGAAACTATGTCAACATAAATACCCTCCTTATGGTTATTCCAATATTCATTATTAAACGGACTTTCAGTTCCGTTATTTTGCGTAACTTCAAATTGAAGCGGTGTTAATTTTCGTTTTAGTTCTTCTTGAGATGGTTTCTTAAAATTACCATCATAAATATTGCCCCATATTGATTGGATATACTTATCTCTTCCCGATCCCTCCCTGTAGCTGTAGTATCTTTGTGGGTTCTTTTTATAGAAATGCTGTTCCGATTCTTCCACCGGGGTAAAATTCTTGAACTTTACTATCTTTGTTGCAATAGGTTTGCCAAAGATACCAAGTTTTTCAAGCCGCTCTTTTGATTTTGTGGCCAGTTCTTTTTCTGCGTTATCATTGTAAAAGATATATGACTTGTACTCCGGGCCCCGATCATAGAACGAACCGCCGTCATCCGTCGGATCAAATTGCCTCCAATAATAATCAAGCAACTCAGAATAGCTTATCGCGTCAGGGTTATAGGTTACTTTTATAGCCTCAACTTTTCCCGTCGAATTTGAATTGTCCGAACTCCCTTCTGCGTATCCGGACACCACATCTTCTAATCCGGAAAGTTTCTCGAATGAGGCATCCATACACCAGTAACAGCCGCCGGCGAATATGGCAACGGCCTTTTTTTTATCATCTCCTTGAGTCGCCGTTTCGTCCTTTGTTTCTTTCGAATTGATATTTCCGCAAGCGATTACAAGAACCATCCCTAATGAAATTAAACTCGCTTTTAGTTCCATAGGAAACACTCCTTAGTTTGTTTTAGTTAGCATGTACTTGTTTTTTTAATAGCTGTGGCAAGTTAGCGCGCAATTATCACGAAGAAATCACAGAAGAATCAAAAAAAGATAAAGTTAATTATAAGAAATTTAAACTGTCGTTAGCCCTGAGTTAATCCGGAATATGGTTCTTTAAGATCATTAATAACGAAGCTTTTGAATGATTTTAAACCAACCGATTAAATTGCAGAGGCAAAAGAGGACCGTTAAGAAGCTTTATGACCTTTTTTGTTTAAAAAGTTATGGATTAGAAAGAATTTCGTGATGTTTTTGTAATATATTCTATATATATTTTTAGCATGAAACGAGTACTCGTCATTGAAGATGATCCAAACATCATCGAATTGATTAAGATTCATCTAAAGGATCTGAACTTCGAAGTTGTGACCGCTTCCGATGGAATGTCCGGATTAAAAACTTTTGAGGACCAGCCGTTTGACCTGGTTATCCTTGATTTAATGTTACCAAAACTTGACGGATTAGAAGTGTGCCGACGCATGAAGAAAAAACGCGAGATTACACCGATTTTGATGCTAACAGCAAAATCGGAAGAAATTGACAAAGTCTTGGGGTTAGAGACCGGCGCCGATGATTATATGACAAAACCTTTTAGCGTCAGGGAATTTATAGCACGGGTCAAAGCGATCTTTCGGCGCATGGAAACTTTGCAAGATACAAAAGGTACAAGTGTGTTACGCCGCGGAGCTCTTACGATAGACCGTGAGAAGCGAAAAGTCCTCAAAGGCGATCAGCGAATTGAGCTTACGGCAAAAGAATTTGATCTGCTCTGGTTATTCGCCGCGCATCCCGGGCGTACTTACACGCGTCAGGAACTCTTGGATCTGGTTTGGGGGTATCATTATGATGGATACGATCATACGGTAAATTCTCACATTAATCGTTTACGAACAAAGATTGAAGATGACGTAAATAAGCCTCAATATATTCATACGTCATGGGGCGTCGGGTATCGATTTGAGGAGTCGAACGAATGAAAAATGTCCGTTTGAAATTATTTTTTTCCAGCCTCTATTGGAAAATTTCTTCTGTATTTCTCTTCATTCTTGGGATACTGGCCGTTTTTTACATTCTGATCGCTGTGCACACGGCTGAAATGTATTTTCAAGAAGTCAGCCAACGGTTGAACTCTTCGGCAGCGAGCCACGTTGTAGACGAAATCGTTCCGTTTTTGAACGGGCAAGTAAATAACCAGGCTATGGAGAAGGTTTTTCACAACGTTATGGTTACCAATCCCAGTCTGGAAGTTTATCTTTTAGACTCATTGGGAAATATTCTTCTTTACTATGCGCCCAATAAGACCGTCAGGCTCAACAAAGTTTCACTTACCCCGATTTTCGATTTCATAGATCATAACGGTCAGAAGTTCGTTTTAGGGGACGATCCTAAAAAACCCGGAATACAAAAAGCTTTCTCAGCAGCCAGTATAACAAACAATGGACATACAGATGGGTATCTTTACATAATTCTTGGCGGTGAAGAGTTCGAATCCACAACATCCGCCATTTTCGGAAGTTACATTTTGCGGCTGAGCGCCCAAACCATGGGAATCACGCTCATCGCGGCTGCCGTCATCGGATTATTTGCTTTTGGTTATTTGACAAGAAACCTCAGAACGGTGATGCGTAATTTGGATGCGTTCAAATCCGGTAAGTTGGATGTAAGGATGTCCCCAATGAAAAGCGACGAATTGAGCCAGGTTGCTCAGGCATTTAACGATATGGCCGGCACGATCCAACGTCAAATGGAGGAAATAAGCAACGCCGACGCCCTTCGCCGCGAATTGGTTGCTAATGTCTCTCATGATCTCCGGACGCCGCTGTCCGGCATTCACGGATATTTAGAAACTATCTTAATGAAAGATGAAGAGCTGAGCGCTGACAAACGGAAAAAATATATTGCCCTGACTTTGCAGAACACCGAACGCCTGGAAAAACTTGTTGAGGAACTTTTTGAGCTGTCCAAACTTGAAGCTAAACAAACCTTGCCGAAGATGGAACCTTTTTCCATTGCTGAACTGGTTCAAGACGCAATTCAAAAATATAACGTGTTAGCGGTTCGATCCGGAATTGCCATTAATGCAAAACTACCTGAAAACTTACCGTTGATCTATGCGGATATTGCCATGATTGATCGCGTTATCCAAAATTTGGTAGACAATGCAATTAAATTTACGCCTGAAGGCGGACGAGTTTCTATTGAGTTATCACAGATTGAAGGTGCAACAATCGATCTAAAGATAAGCGATACCGGCCGGGGTATTCCGGCCGATGAATTGTCTGTCGTTTTCGATAGATATTACCGTTCTTCCCATCGGTCTGAAGGCATGGGACTTGGTTTGGCAATTGTTAAAAAAATCCTCGAAGTACATGGTATCGATATCAGCGTTGAAAGTGAAGTTGATAAAGGCACCATTTTTTCATTTCAACTCCCTATCTATCGCAAAGCTTCCTGATTTGATACACAAATGATTTTTCTGTGATCTTTGTATGATATTTCACCACTATTTTTTTTTCATAGCTCATAGTGAATAGAAAGGTCGTTTGGTACGATTCACACAATAACATTACCCGGCAGAATTTATATATGCGATTCAATGTTGCGAAAGGGTGAAACACTTCGGACAGGCACATAAATTTTAACCCCGTCTTATTGACCTTTAATTTTTTTGTGAATATTATAATGTGATGAACCAAATTTCCTTCATCATTTACTACAAAGCCACCAATACATACGCGCTGAATGTGATCGCCGGCGCGGTGATGTCAAAGATCGATTCTCCTCATCTGGAGGTCATTTTCGCGGAGCGGTTAGATACGCTTGTTGATGCCATTCATACCGCGCTGAGGAACCGCCGAAAGGCCATCGTCGCCTGGTCGTTTTATTCGCCGCACTTCCTTAAATGTATTGAGGACCTCCAAACGATGAAGCAACGTGTACAGGATGAGACACCCTGCCGACGGAGTTCATGCCACGGCGGAAACTGAAGCGTGATATTTTTAGAAACCCGATCAAAAACCGTATTCCAAACCAACTTTTGTAGTTACAAAATTGTTTGACTCGCTCACTTCGTTGCTCTGATCGACTCTTATTCCAAAAGTTTTAGTGAACCTAAATGTGATTAAAACGCTTTGGTGTAAACCTATCCCTGTGTGGGCTTCTCTGCGTGTTTTGATATCTTCGCCCTGCACAATTTCTCCGGTCGGAACCCTATACTCGCGATACATATAAACAGGCCCGATGAATCCGCCGATCCTGACAAAGCGCCAGCTTTTCAAAAAACCAACACCCAAATAAGCAGATACCGATGCATTAAATCCACCCAATGGATTTGAACTGCTCAATCCTGCTTCAAAAAAGGGAGCGTTCTTTGTAAACTGTCCAATATAGCTGACTGAATTTGAATACTGAATCTCATACTCATCAAACCCGGTTCGCGTAGGCATTTTGGTTCGATTAAGCCCTGCAAACAACAGACGTTGTGATTCATTTTCTTGACTGTAGGACGGATGTACTATAAGCACTAAGCAGAACATTAAAAAAAAGTTGCGATACATAGAATCTTACTCCTCTCTGCATCATATTACTCGGTATTATTTTTTATTTTTTTGAGTGCGAGATATTTCTTCTCTTCCCAGCGCCGGCTGTCGCATCGATCACCACATATTCTTTTCTTGTCGCATTGTAAGCGCCGAATACACCGGCCACATCATCGTCCTCAAGGCTGGATACAATATTCGATCTCTGCTCGATAGGAAGCTTATCAAGACTATCTAAACGAATAACAAACCTCGCCGAATATGAGAATTGATTCGGGCGCTCGAAAATGCTAAGGTTATAATTGATCGATCTTAGTTCTACTTTAACATAAACTTTAGAAATAGGAGGGGGAGGAAGCCCTCCTGTATTATCACTAAAAATGACACCGTTTTTGAGTTCATCTTTGAATACATATGCAGACACTGAAAAGTTGAAGTTATCGGATCGCGAAATCAATACACAATAGGAGGGCTCCGTAACGGTGGAAACTTTAATATCATAATACCACACTTTTTGCGTATCCGGAGTTACTCGAAACGTATCCCGTTCTGCACTCATATGGCCTAATGAATCAAACTTGATATTTCCCGGAACTGTAGTTGTCGATGAAAACACCCGTCCATCTTGCTTATTCACAGTGAGTGTGTAAGTTTCTAACGATTTGACTTTCAGTTGCTGGCTTACATCCCGGTAAATACCTTTTCCAACATACGTCAGTTGAACGTTTTGGTTGATTCCTTGGATAGAAACTTGAGCCGTGGAATCATACTCATAATACAACACATACCAACGTCTTGTGGCAACCATAAGTTTCCACAAGACCGAATCCTGCATGCCTTCGACAGCAAAGATATTGTGAATATCCGTAGGAATTAACCGTCCTACAAATACTTCTGTGGGATAACCACGTGTAAAATGTACGGCCGTGTCTGGCGCTAAGACTCCTATAACAGCGTCATATTCTTTCGACAAAAGCGAATCACCAGTATTATGATGATCGTCTTTTGAGCAGGAACTGCAAGAAATAGACAGAAAAGACAAAAGAATGGTTATTTGAAATCTTTTCATTGTCATGATATGCTAATTTAGTTTGAGTAAGTATAGTAAAAAACGTTATTAATAAACAATCAGTAGTTCTCATGTATATACTGTTGCCAGCTTTTAGGGAAATTGTTTTTTTGAATTTATCTACGGGTTAGAGATGAAGATACACATGTACCTAATTTCTACTCATAAGACGCTTAAAATGAAAGAATTGCATAAAAAATTTTAAAAATTATTTCAAGATCGTCTCAACTCATTGTTTACTTATAGATAGAAAAAATTTTTGACGCCGTCTTATTGACCTTTAATTTTCTTGTGAATATTATAATGTCATGAGCCAAATCTCCTTCATCATTTACTACAAAGCCACCAATACATACGCGCTGAATGTGATCGCCGGCGCGGTGATGTCAAAGATCGATTCTCCTCATCTGGAGGTCATTTTCGCGGAGCGGTTAGATACGCTTGTTGATGCCATTCATACCGCGCTGAGGAACCGCCGAAAGGCCATCGTCGCCTGGTCGTTTTATTCGCCGCACTTCCATAAATGCGTTGAGGACCTCCAAACGGTGAAGCAACGTGTACAGGATGAGAATGCCATTCACCTCGCCGGAGGAGTCCATGCCACGGCGGAAACCGAAGCCACTTTGCGCGAAGGATTTGATCTCGCCACGATCGGCGAAGGAGAAAAGACCGTTGTTCAGCTTCTGCAAACCGTCCTGTCCGGAGAAGATTTTCGTTCGGTCAAAGGCGTAGCGTATATTGACGCATTGGGGAAATTCGTATCCAACGGTTCCGGCGAACTGATCGAGCTCGACGAATTTCCCCCGTTCGCGCCCAAAATTCCTCGCGTCAATCCCATCGAGATCACGCGCGGCTGTGTCTATGCGTGCAGCTTTTGCCAGACGCCCTTCATGTTCAAAGCGCGGTTCCGCCACCGGTCGGTTGAGAATATTTGTGAATATGTCCGCTTCATGCAGAAGGCCGGAGCGCCCGACGTCCGCTTTATCACGCCCACATCATTATCCTACGGTTCAAATGACAACGCCGTTCGGCTGGACAAGATCGAAGAACTCCTTTCATCGGTTCATGCGAGCCTAAAATCCAACGGCCGCCTCTTCTTCGGCACATTTCCATCCGAGGTGCGGCCGGAACATGTTACCCCGGAAGCGCTGCGGCTTATCAAGAAATTTTGCAGCAACAATAATATTGTCATGGGCGGCCAATCCGGTTCGGAACACATTCTCAAAAAGACCCACCGCGGCCACGATGTGGAAAGTATCCGGCGCGCCGTTCGTTATTGTGTTGAAGAGGGTTTTTTACCGAACGTCGATCTTATATTCGGATTGCCGGGCGAAACGCCTCAGGACCTGAAAGCCACGCTGGATCTTGCGGACGAACTCACCGAATCAGGCGCCCGTATACACGGACATACCTTCATGCCTCTGCCCGGAACGCCTTTAAAAAATGCGCCTCCGGGCCATGTCCCGCCTGAAGCGGAGGACAAACTTCATAAACTGATCGCGCGGGGGAAACTCTACGGACAATGGAAAACGCAAAAGTCGATCGCACATACATTGTCCGCCTTTTCAAAATGAATCTTACTGTTTCAGAGTTGTTCATTCAGAATAGTGCCGCTTGACTTTTTTGGCGAATATAGCTATCATTTTTTAATCTTATCCGGATCCCTAAACATTCCTTCGAAAGCTTTTTAACTTCACCTGATCAAGATCGGAGAATTCCATTTCCGAGGCTTGGCGTTTCTCGATCATGGCATTAAAAACTAAAAGCTTACCCGGTTTACTCACATGTCATTCCGAACGTGATTCGGAATCTCTATTAAAGAGTTGTAAAAACAAGATTCTGAAACAAGTTCAGAATGACATTTGCACTAAAAGTGAGTAAACCGGATAAGCACGAAAACTAATTTGTCATAACCATCGTATCTCAAACAAAATTGAAGGAGGACGAAACATGGATCTTTCCCAGATCAACTATGCGGCTGTCGTTGTCGCAGCCTTGTCGGCATTTGTAATCGGCGGGATATGGTATTCACCGATGCTGTTCGCCAAAGCGTGGATGGCAGAAAACGGTTTTACCGAGGAAAGCCTTAAAGGCGGAAATATGGCTGTGATCTTCGGCGGCTCTTTTGTCTTGTCGCTGATCATGTCCTTCAACCTGGCCGCGTTTCTTGGCGGAACTCCGGATCTGGTTTGGGGCATTACGGCGGGCGCGCTCGCCGGGATCGGCTGGGTCTCTTTTTCGATCGGCATCACGTATTTGTTCGAACGAAAATCGATGAGACTTTTTCTGATCAATGCCGGTTATCATGCGGTCACGTTCATGGTCATGGGCGCTATCCTGGGGGTGTGGAAATAA
>CAZHUW010000004.1:25496-42582 GCA_964535295.1 uncultured Bacteroidota bacterium | reverse complement strand
AGAACTGGGTTCGCCAATATCCGATCATTTCCATCGAGGACGGCATGGCGGAGAACGACTGGAAAGGCTGGAAAATGCTGACCGACGCGGTCGGTGATAAAGTTCAGCTTGTCGGAGACGATCTTTTTGTTACTAATCCCAAATTCTTGTCCAAGGGAATAGAACAAGGCGTGGCTAATTCCATTTTGATCAAAGTAAACCAGATCGGCACTTTATCCGAGACGATCGATGCCGTTCAAATGGCGCACAAGGCCGGTTACACCGCCGTGATAAGCCACCGTTCCGGCGAAACGGAAGATACCACGATCGCCGATATCGCCGTGGCGCTCAACTGCGGCCAAATCAAAACGGGTTCCGCCTCGCGCACCGACCGTATTGCGAAATATAATCAGCTGATCCGAATTGAAGAAGCATTAGGCGCCCGCGCGGTCTATCCCGGACGTAAAACCTTTCATGTTTAAGGAGTAAGTCTATGTTGGACAACCCGGCCGACAACGCAAAAAAAACCATTTCTGAAGACACGGCTTTTCTTGAAAAGAAAAAGAAACGCAAAAAGATCCTTTTCTGGACCGTCATCGGAATAATCGTCTTGACCGTCGTCTACGGAAATTACGGCGCATACCAGATGTTCGTCATCAAACGGCAGAAATCCAATCTGGAAAAGGAGATCGCAGAACTGAAGAAACAGCAGACCGAGCTGATCAAAATACGTGAAAAGGCAAAGTCCGACCTTACGTACATCGAAAAGATCGCGCGGGAGAAACACAGCATGGTCAAACCGGGCGAACACGTGTATCAGGTGATTACGAAAGACAAAGAAAAGAAATGATCCATTACACTATATCGGAGTCTGAATGTTCAAAGAAGGCGTTATTGAAGGCGTTATTATAAAAGACCTGAAAAAATTTTCCGACCGGCGAGGCTGGCTGATAGAATTATTCCGCCATGACGAATTGGCTGAGAACGATTTCCCGGTCATGTCCTATATTTCTATGACCGAACCGGGTATTGCCCGCGGACCGCATGAGCATGAGGAACAGTCCGATCTGTTTTGTTTTATCGGGCCGTCGGATTTCAAACTCTATCTTTGGGATAACCGAAAAAATTCTCCAACCTATTTACACAAAACCACGGCGGTACTGGGTGAGAGCAAAGCGGCTTCTGTGATCATTCCGCCCGGCGTTGCCCATGCCTACAAAAACGTTGGAGGTAAGCAAGGGATCGTATTCAATTGCGCCAACCGCCTGTACGCCGGAAAAAACAAAAAAGAACGTGTCGACGAGATCCGACATGAAGAAGACCCGAACACGCCTTTTAAATTAGATTGACCGACCACGCACAGAGATCATAGATGAAATTTTTTCTTCTTTTCATTTTTATTTTCCCTCTGCCCGGTGTCACTCAGGATTTTTATTCCCAGCAAAAACCGGACTCCATCAAGACTTCCCTCGACATCATTTTCGAAGACCGCCTTTTTAAAGAATCTGATTTTGGATTTATGGCCAAATCCCTTCGCGACGGCCGGGTACTGTACGAAAAGAACGCCGGATCACTTCTCAGTTCCGCCTCATGTATGAAACTGGTCACAACCGCAGCAGCCTTGGATCGCTGGGGGAGTAATTATCAGTTCCGAACCGGGTTTTACACCGACGGAGATTTTTCCGGCGGGATCGTCGACAGCAATTTATATGTTAAGGGCTACGGCGATCCGTATTTTACCTCCGAGATTCTTCTGAGAACGGTCTATCATTTAAAAGCGATGGGCCTGACAGAGATCAAAGGCAATATTATTGCAGACGACTCTTACCTTCAGGACGTGCCCAACGCCGAGACTAATGACCGCGCGTATTCTGCGGTCGGAGGAGCGCTCGGATTCAATTTCAATTCCGTTGCGATCTATGTTCAGCCCGGCGAAAAGATCGGCGATTCGGCGATCGTTTTTGCGGAGCCGATGTCATCTCTGATCCGGATTGTCAATTACGCCAAAACCGCAGATTCAACCGGCGGCATCGGGATCAGTAATTATTCCGTTTCAGCCAAATATAACAAAGAGAAAATGACGATCTATGTTTCCGGCACAATGGGATTGGGCGAACCGGAAACCGTGATATACAAACGCATCAATGAACCGGCGTTGTTTACCGGAGCGATCATCAAAGAAACTTTCGAACTGTATGGCATTCAAGTAAAGGGCAGAGTACTTACCGGTATCACCCCGCAAAAGGTCAAAACCGTTGCTGAGCCGCCGTCTTACGATCTTTCTTATATCATCTCGGGAATCAATAAGTGGAGCAACAACTACGCTGCCACGCAACTACTCATGGTCATGGGCGCACAGGAGTTCGGCCCGCCCGGCACGGACGAAAAAGGCATTCGGGCAATACAACCTTTCCTGAAAAAAGTTGGCATAACGAACGAGGAGATCCGCATTATCGATGGTTCAGGTTTAGATGCCGGCAATAAGATCACGCCGGCTGCCATGATCCGTTTACTCGACCATATGCACCGGGGCTTCAACGCGCCCGAATACTTGGCATCTTTTAGCATTGCCGGTTTGGACGGTACGGAAAAGAAGCGTTTCAAAAAGAACGGCGGGCCGGCAAAGCTAAGCCGGTTGAAGATCGGCTACCTTCATGGCATCAGCGGGCTCTCCGGCTACATCGAAACGCAACGGGGCGACCTCGTGGCATTCTGTCTTTTGACCAACGGCTTTCCAAAAGATTATTACGAATCGATAAAACAGCTCGAAGACAAGATCTGCACGATCTTATCAAAACAGTAATGACCTCTTATGCGAAAATCATAGGCGATCGCGGTGAACAATTGGCCGTAGATTTCCTGATCGGCAAAAACTACGAGATCCTTTCGCGGCAATATCGATATCGCAACGGCGAGATCGATATTGTTGCAAAGACAGGCGGCGTGCTGGTCTTCGTGGAGGTAAAAACGGCGGACCTCACGCGAACGGGCACCTCGGCATACGGGGATCCGGAAACGTGGCTGGACGTGAAGAAGCAAAAATTCTTACGAAAATCAGCCGAATATTATCTGTGGAAAAACAAGATCGGTGAGATCGATTGCAGATTTGACCTTATTGCCGTTCGGATCTATGCGGACCATGAAGACATTAACCACATCGAGAATGCATTCTGGATGTAGATCACATTATCTTGCAAACAAGTTCTGAAAATAGGCGTCAAGTTGAGGCAGGGGAACCGATGACTGCTCGCTGTTTTCCATATTCTTTACCACGCATTCATTTTTAGCGATCTCGTTATCACCAAGAATGATCGTGAATTTGGCTTTCTGCCGGTTGGCGTCGCGCATTTGCGCTTTCATGCTCCGCCCGAGATAGTCAATTTCACAAACCAGATTCATTTTGCGGAGAATGTGCACGTGCGGCATGGCTGCTGATAATGCCGCCTCACCCAGAGCTACAAAATATACATCGGTTTCTGCCGGATCACCGAAACTGAGTCCTTCCGCTTCCATGACAATGATAAGCCGTTCGATGCCCGCGGCAAATCCCACAGCCGGCGTAGGTTTACCGCCGAGGCTTTCGGTCAGAAGATCGTAACGTCCCCCGCCGCCCAGCGCATTTTGTGAACCCAGGTTCTCACTCTGAATTTCATAAGCAGTTTTGGTATAATAGTCCAGCCCGCGCACCAGTTTCCCTTCTATCTCAAATTTGATATTCAGCCGGGTAAGCAGCGCTTTTACTTTCTCGAAATGTGTTGAACATTCTTCACACAAATGATCTTTCATCAACGGCGCGTTGACGGTTAAGGCGATGTCCTTTTCGCTTTTAGAATCAAGGATACGCATGGGATTGGTCTCGAGACGCTTCTGACTTTCGCCGGAAAGCTGATCTTTTACGTTTGAAAGAAAATCGACCAATACCTTTCGGTAATGAGGGCGGCAAACCGGACACCCGACGCTGTTGATCTTGAAATTAAGATTGGACAACCCTAATTCCTCATACACCGTCAGCGCAACGAGCATCGTTTCCACATCGATTTCCGGCGAACGGCTTCCAATAGCCTCCACGCCGAATTGATGGAATTGCCGCAAACGCCCTTTTTGCGGGCGTTCCCGGCGAAACATCGGCGCCAGGTAGTAGACTTTATTCAGCGGTTGCTGTTCACCTAAATTATTTTCAATAAAAGCGCGAATGACCGACGCGGTCATTTCCGGGCGGAGCGTGAGGCTTTCTTCTCCTTTATCCAGGAACGTATACATTTCCTTGCCGACCACGTCCGTTGCCTCGCCAATGCCACGTTTGAATAAATCCGTGTATTCAAATACCGGCGTACGGATCTCTGTATAATTGAAACGTTTCATGACATCGGCGATCTTTTTTTCGACAAACTGCCATTTATGTATGTCGGCGGGCAAAAGGTCTTTAGTCCCTGTTGGAACGCGGTAATTCAAGATGAAACTCCTTTTAAAATCACGAGGCCAGTTTTTTCTTGGTAACTTCGGTCACCAGTTTTTCGATATCTTTGATATGGCTCATCCCCAGAACTTTACCGGCCAGTACTTCGGCTTCTTTACAATCGGTTTCACGGATGAGTTTCTTTATTTTAGGCAGTACCGGGGGTAACACACTGAATTCATGGAGACCCAGCCCCAACAGAAAGATCGTGGCATATGGGTTACCGGCCATTTCGCCGCACATGGCCGCATGAATATTGTGGGCGCGCGCTGCAGAGATTGTTTTATGAAGAAGTTGTAAGACAGCGGGATGGAAACAATTATACAAAGAAGCGACCTTCGGATTTCCACGATCTGCCGCCAGTGTGTACTGTACGAGGTCGTTGGTACCGATACTGAAAAAATCAACCTCTTCAGCGAGCCGATCTGCGATCATGGCCGCACCGGGCGTTTCGATCATGATGCCGACCTTAATTTTCTCGTTGAACCGGATCTTTTCTTTACGAAGCTGCTTCTTACACCCTTCGATCACAGATTTAGCCTGAACAACTTCATCGACCGAGATCACCATTGGAATCATTATTTCAATATGGTAATCAGCCGACAGCCTGAGCATGGCGCGAATTTGCGGCACAAAAAACTCCGGACATTCCAAAGCGATCCGAATAGCGCGCCACCCCAGCATCGGGTTGTCCTCATGCACATAACCTTTGGAAGTAAGAATTTCGAGCGGAATTTTGTCGCCTCCTACATCGAACGTGCGCATGGTCAATTTATGAGGATGGATCTTTTGAGCGATCTTCAAGTATTCCTGGAATTGAGACTCTTCATCGGGAAGCTCGCGCTCGGAAAAAAGCATATATTCCGTTCGGTAGAGCCCAATGCCTGTCGCTCCTAATTTCAACGCATTTTCTACTTCTTCCGGCAATTCAACATTTGCTGAAAGCTGTATATCTTGGCCATCTTTGGTCGAGCAAGGCAGTTGGGCAACCGATTCCAGCAAAGCTTCCTGACGCAGATGTTCCCTGGTCCTTTTCTGAAAATGAGTAATCGTTTGCTGCGAAGGATTAATGATCACTTCACCGCGATACCCGTCCACCAGCAGCGTATCCTGATCGCTTACGAATCCGGTGAAATTGGCTATACCCACCACGGAGGGAATATTCAGCGACCGGGCCACGATCGCGAAATGCGACAACGTACTACCTGTCTCAGATACAAAGGCCATGATCTTCGACCGTTCGATGCCCGCGATGTCGGAAGGTTTGATCGTATCTGCGATAATGATCGACGGCTCGTCGACGGTAAAGGTCTTATGCTGCCCCAGCAGATTACCCAGAATACGGCGGTTGACGTCATCGATGTCGGTTGCGCGTTCGCGAAGATATTCATTATTCGACTTAAGGAAATTGTTCTTGAATTTATCCATGATCTGGGTCAACGCGCTTTCGGCATTCACCTGCGTATTTTTGATGATCTTCATGGTTCCGCGGATCATCTCTTCGTCTTCAAGGATCAGAAAATGGGATTCAAGGATAGAGCCGTATTCTTTGCCGTATTTAGCTTTGGCTTCCAGTATCAGATGATGCAGTTGATCACGGGTGATCTGCAGCGCTTGATTAAACCGTTCGATCTCGGCTTCAACTTCGTGTTCGTCAGCGAGTAGACGTTCCGTGACCTCCAGGTTCGAGGAATGTAGAATAAAAGGCTTGCCAACGGCGATACCGGAGGATACGCCCAAACCTTTGACGATCAATTCGTCGCCGGGTGCTCGGGGTTTATCGGTACCAGCAGGCATGTTTACTCTTCGTTGAATTTGTTGTCAAACAGCGCGGATATGGCGTCGATCGCTTTGTCTTCGTCGGTACCTTCGGTGCGTATACGAACCACGCTTCCCATCGCGGCAGCCAGCATCATCACGCTCATGATACTTTTGGCATTAACCTCAGTACCCTCACATGTCAAAAAAACTTCAGAGTCAAACTGGCTCGCGGTTTTTACGATTAAGGCTGAGGGGCGCGCATGAACGCCTGCTTTGTTAGAAACTACGATATCCTTTTCAACCATAAGTTCGGCATTCCGTCGTTCAATTCTGGCGCTTCCACATCCGGTGGGTCAGCTGTATCAAAGTGTCTTTCATCTTACTGTTCCTGAATCCCTGCAGCCGGTTCAAGGAGGTCTGAAAATATTTATCGATCATTTTTTGCGTCCGCGCCTGTACGCCGCTTGTCTGAATGTACCGTTTGAATTCATCCAGCGTTTTACGCCGTATCTCTTCGTCGGTCAGCGATTGAAAGATGTTGACCATCCCGCGCCCCTGGTCTTTTTCTGACGCCAGGATTGAAATATATGTTTTTTTCCCTTCGGACAGGTCGCTTCCAACGTCTTTGCCCAGTATTTTTTCGTCGGAAATGATGTCTAACAGGTCGTCTTGTATCTGGAATGCCATGCCGAGATGGTACCCGTATTCTTTCAACGCTTTTTCCTGCGTACTTTTAGCTCCGCCGATAATGGCGCCCGTTTGCGCGGCAATACTGAACAGTAATGCGGTTTTTTGAGATATCATTTTCAGGTAATCAGCTTCGCGAACCTCAGATCGTGATTCAAATTCCTTATCGAGCGCTTGCCCTTCACATAAACCGATGAACCCTTCCGAAAAAATCTCAGTCAATCTCTGTATGTATTTTTCAGGACACGCACTCAAAGCCTTGAAGGCCATCGCGGCTAAGACATCTCCGGAAAGGATCGCGATGTTAGTGTTCCACTTTTTGTGAATGGTCGATCGTCCGCGTCGCAGGTCGTCATGATCCATAATATCGTCGTGAACTAAGGAAAAATTATGCAGAATTTCCACCGCGGCCGCGGCGTGAAGGGATTTCTTATAGTTTTTGGAAATGAGTGCGCTCGAAAGCAGTACCAGTATGGCCCGAATTCTCTTACCGCCGCCGTCAAAAAGATATTGCACCGGCGAATATAGTGTTACCGGTTTTCTTTTGGCGATATATCCCTGAATGGTTTTGTCGATCTCCCGAATGAGAGATTTGAACTCCTTGTCCGTTTTATTCAATTCAGCCATCCGTTTTATACATTAAGTCAAGAATATAAAAAATTAACGAATAATGTTTTGAGAATCAAGCGATTTATTCCAGGCCGGCCACTCAAATAAATCCGTTTTCGGCACCATTATTTTTTTGATTCAATCACGCCTTACACCCGGTGGATTATTGTGGGTTAGAAGCCTGACTGTTTTAGCCTCATTAAACCATTAAATACAATAAATTATTGAATTTTTCGCTTGACTTTCAGGCCTAAATGATTGAACTTTACACTAAAGTGGGTAAAAGTGGGTAATAATAAATTTTAATGGATCGGACTATGTCTTCTTTTAAAGGAACATACGAGTATACACTGGACCCGAAAAACAGGTTCAATATTCCAGCAAAAATGCGGAATGCTTTCATCCCCGAAGATCATGACGGTGTCGTACTCACACGCGGTTTCGATCAGTGCATTTATGTGTATTCGATGACGGAATGGAGAAAACTCGAAGAGAAATTCCGGACGCTCTCGATCATGGACAGCAATACGCGAAAACTTATTCGTCTTATCTCTGGAAATGCACACGAATATGAATTGGACAAACAGGGCCGCGTCGTTATACCTTCAACACTGTTATCCTTTGCTCACATCGAAAAAGAAGTTCTGATCATCGGCATGCTTAACTGGATTGAAGTCTGGAACCCGAAAATATACGAAGAAGTTCATCGCAATTTTGACCTTGAAAAGACTGCCGAAAAAATGGTCAGCTTTTAGGCCCTAACGTATGATATCAACCTATCATCAACCTGTTCTTTTACATGAATGTATTCATTATCTGAATATCCGTGAAAACGGAATATATGTGGATGGAACGTTGGGCGGCGGTGGGCATACCGAAGCGATCTTGCAGCAGAATTCCTCATGTAAGGTCATCGCTATGGACGCCGACATGGATGCGATCACAACAGCTCAAGAAAGGCTTCAGACTTTCAGTTCTCGCATACGTATCGAACAAACCAATTTCCGTAATGTGGCACAGGTTCTCCAAAAACACGGTATTCCGGCCATCAGTGGCCTGCTTCTGGATCTGGGCGTTTCTTCGCATCAACTGGATAGATCGCAAAAAGGTTTCAGTTACCGTTTCGACGCCCCGCTATCCATGCAGATGAATGACCGAGAGACTTTTACCGCACGGGAATTGCTCAACGGATGTGAGGAAAAAGAGCTCGCCGATATTTTCTTTCACCTGGGCGAAGAAAAGCAATCACGGCGAATCGCCCGCGCGATCATAAAGGCGCGATCCGAACAACCGATAGAGACCACGGCGCGGTTAACGCAGGTGATTTCGGCAGTGATACCGGAAAGGTTCTCAAAGAAGACATTGTCCCGTATCTTTCAGGCTCTGCGTATCCGTGTGAACAATGAACTGGATAACCTTGAGAAAGTCCTGAAGGGTTCTCTGGATCTTCTCGAAAGCGGCGGAAGAGTTGTCGTGATCTCCTATCATTCACTCGAAGACCGGATCGTAAAAGATCTCTACCGAAACGAGGCGTCGGACAAAATTCTCGATCCTTATTATCCTGAACTTTCAAAAAGTAAGAAGCCCCGATTGCGGATCGTTACCAAAAAACCGGTACTGCCTTCAGAAGAAGAGATTACAAATAATTCAAGAGCGCGCAGTGCTAAACTAAGAGTTGCAGAAAGAATATGAGTCTCCCTTTAGGTACATTGACCGGCATGGATTACGCCGGTAAGAAGAACAAGATCATGATCTCCGAAACGGCCGCTCAAGTGGAAAAGCCACAGGCGCGCACGAAATATGAGAGATACTTTGAGAAACCTGAAACTAAGCCAAAAACCGCGGAGATCAAAAAAGGCAAAGAAAAAACGGATGAGCTGGACGTTCACAAAGAAGAGTCTAAGATCACACCGCTTAAATTATTCGCTGCTTTTTTTGTGCTGGCTTGCCTAATGATCGTGTGGATCTATGAAACAAACGAGGTACGCGAGGGTCTGCTGGAAGTTGAAAGGCTCAAAGACCAGAAACTGGAATTAGAAAAAACCAACGAATCTATTCAGGTCGACATTACGAGGTTATCCGATTATCAGCGGATTGAAAAGATCGCGACTGAACAATTGAAGATGTTGCCTGCAAAGGAAAAACCGGGTGTAATCTTTCTTGATCCGGAAAAATTAAAAATATTGAACAAGAAACAGGGAACGCCCTAACGCGGCCATCATGTCAGAAGAAATCAAAAAACCCACGGAAGATCTTTTCATCAAGAAACGCGTTACACGCTTGCGTACCGTGGCAATAGTCTTTTTGATCCTCGTTGTTGGTCTTGTCATAAGGTTGTTCTCCGTACAACTTGTTGATACGGATCAATACCAACTGCTTGCCAAACGTCAGTACGAACGCCGCATCACTCTTGATGCCGAACGCGGAATCATTTACGACCGGAATATGAACCGGATCGCGGTGAATCTGATCAACTACTCCTATGCCGCCGACCCCAGTTTCATGAAAGACGCAGACAAGGATAAAGTTGCAGATAACTTCTCCGCGGTCTTCAAAAAACCGAAATCCGAATACCGTAAATTATTATCCAAACCTTCGGCTTTCGTCTGGCTTGAACGCCGTGTATCGGAAATGACGGCCCGGCAGATCAACGACTCTATTCGCGGCCTGATTAAACTCCAGTCTCTCCGGAGACATTACCCCTACGGGAAGGCCGCTTCGGCGATCCTTGGCTTTACCAACATTGACAACCAGGGATCCTCGGGTATCGAGCTGGATCAGCAGGAATTCCTCGGCGGACAGAGTGGATGGGCTATTTTGCAATCCGACGCCATTGGCCGTTTGCGCCCGAATCCGGATTATCCCCATCAGGATCCGGTCAACGGCAAGAATATCCAGCTGACGATCGACATGAATTACCAAACGATCGCGTACCAGGAACTTGAGAAAACGGTGACGGATTATGATGCCGACGACGGCATGGTCCTTATCATGTCGCCAAATACCGGCGAAATCCTGGCCATGGTCAATTATCCCGGGTTTGATCCCAATACGCCTGAAAAATATAAATCTGCAGAACTGTTTCGAAACCGCGCCATTACTGATCTGTATGAACCGGGATCGACATTCAAAGCATTCTCCGCCGTCGCGGCGCTGGAAGAGAAAGTTCGCAAGCCGGATGACCGCATCTATTGTGAGAACGGCCAGATCAAAATCTACGATCGGATCATTCACGATTCGAAGAAACATGGGAATCTGTCTTTTATCGAAATCGTTCAAAAATCCAGCAATATCGGCATTATCAAAACCACACAGTTATTAGGTGAGGAAAAGCTTTATCAGTATATCCGCGCTTTTGGATTCGGCAATGAAACCGGAATCGATATTAACGGCGAGATCCGCGGTGAACTCAAACATCCGGCAACCTGGTCGGGGCTTTCACTTCCTATGATATCGATCGGCCAGGAAGTCGGCGTTACCGCGCTGCAGATGGCCAACGCCTATTCCGCTATAGCCAACGGAGGCAACCTTTTCAAGCCGTATGTGATCAAGTCGATCATTGATCCAAAGAACGAAGACAAAACAAGTCGCACAGACCCGCAGCTTATCCGAACTATTGCATCCAGAGAAACCATGATTCAGGTCTGCGATATGCTTCGGGAAGCCGTCTTGGGCGGCACAGGACACCGCGCTCAGATCAAAGGCGTGGAAGTGGCCGGCAAGACAGGGACGGCGCAAAAGATCGAACAAGGATCCAAAACTTATTCGAAAGATAAATACACGGCATCGTTCGCGGGTTTTTTCCCCGTAAAAAATCCGCAGCTTGTTTTTCTTGTTATTGTAAATAACCCGCGGAAGAGCATCTGGGGCGAAGCCTCCGCTGCTACGACCGCACGTTCGATCGTTGAGAAGATCATCAATTCCTCCGATGCATTCGCCAAATCGATCAACCGCGTTATGGCTGAACTTGAACAGGATTCGACCATTGAAAAAAACGAGCTGACCCCCGATGTCAAATATCTTAATGTCGAAACAGCAAAAAGCATTTTGGATAAATTGGAATTGCCGTACCGATTGATCGGCAAAGGCGATATGATTGCCGACCAGGTGTGGGATTTCGACGGCAGGAAAAAAATATTGCTTCTGAAGACCGGATCCCAAGTCAGCGTAAGCGAAACACAATTGTCAGACGAAACTACCGGCCCTGCTAAAAGAGTTCCGGATGTCCGGGGTATGAGCGTTCGAATGGCAATGAACAAGCTGTACGAAGCCGGCATCGATGTAAAGATAAAAGGCAACGGGTTTGTGATCGCACAATATCCTAAAGCCGGTAAGTCTGTCAAAAACGGCGAACGATGCGTTATCCAATGCCGACCCAATTTGTAAATTTTCACCAATCCGAAAGGATAGAATATGATGAAACGATATGAAATGTTACCGGTTGGATTTACGCATTTTGACCCTGAGCAGAGCCTGACCATGTCTGTGAAAAACGACCATATGAGCGTGACGGGAATCTCGGACCTGACGCAAGAATTAGTTCTTCTGAAGAAAAAACAAATGAAGATGAATCGGAATAACCTGTCGGTTACAATGTGGAGTCAGGATGTCGCGTTTTTCCTATAAAGACCTGAAAAAGATCGGCCGGCTTGAAAATATTACCGCCGAATGGGAAGCCGTCGGAGTGTCAACCGACAGCCGCACGTTGGTCAACGGTAATATATTTTTTGCGTTGCCGGGCGGACATTATGACGGGCACCATTACGTTAACGAGGTTTTTCAAAAAGACGCTGCCGCCTGCGTTGTTTCGGAAACATGGTATGAACAAAACAAGCAGGATGTTCATGAAAAAAAAATAATTGTTGTTCAAGATACACTTGCCGCGCTGCAGAACTTGGCAAAACTGCATCGTCAAAGATCCGAAGCGTCGGTTGTTGCGATCACCGGCACTAACGGCAAGACCACATGCAAAGAAATGACCTGCGCGGTGTTATCAAAAAACTTTAAAACAATAGCCACGCAGGGTAATTTGAATAATGAGATCGGCGTTCCGTTAACATTGCTCAAAATTGAAGATGACACGCAAGTTGCCGTTATAGAAATGGGCGCCGATAAGAAAGGCGATATTGCTTTGCTTTGCTCTGTGGCACAGCCGGACAGCGGAGTGATCACCAATATAGGAGCAGCTCATTTACAATCATTTGGTTCCATTGACGTGGTAGCGGAGACCAAAGGCGAACTCTTTGATGCGTTATCGGCGGACGGAGTACGGTTTGTTAATATGGACGATGCACGGTTAAATCCTTATTCAAAACAAACGAAAGGGCTTGTTACGTTCGGTTTTAAGCATGAAGCAAATTATCGAGGCGAGATCATTTCCATCAACGAACAGGCTTGCGCAAAAATGCGGGTTCACGCTCCGGAAAATCATACGTTTGATATTCAACTGAACGTCCCCGGTGTACATCTGGCCAATAATGCACTCATCGCTGCGGCCATCGGCTTTTCTTTGGGCATGGATGACCACGATATCGTCGCCGCTCTTGAAAACTACAAACAGCCGTCGAACCGGCTGGGTATTCGTTTCTACAACGGTATCACCGTTATTGACGATACCTATAATGCCAATCCGGAGTCCATGCGTGCGGCCATTGACACACTTATGTCCATGAAACGGAGCGGAAGGACAGTTGCTGTATTGTCGGATATGCTGGAATTGGGGACGGTCAGCGGTGATGAACACGCTAAAGTCGGAGCCTATATTGTTCAAAAAAAAGCGGATGCGCTATTTGTTACGGGCAATGAATCCAAAAGAACTTTTGATAGCGCAAAAACCATTAAAGATAATTTCTACTTCGAAAAAAAAAACGATTTGATCGATCAGCTCCGGAAATTTATTAAGCCCGGAGATACCGTGCTGGTTAAAGGATCGCGCGGAATGAAAATGGAAGACGTTGTTACGGCGTTAGTAACATAAAAAGAGGTTCACGTGTTTTATTATCTGTATCAAATTTTTGCCGACTATCATATCAGCGGATCAAACCTATTCAGGTATATCACGTTCCGTTCGGCAATGGCGGCTGTAACGGCTTTGGCCATCAGTTTATTTGTCGGCCCCTATATCATCAGGAAGCTTAAAGAAGCGCAGATCGGCGAGGAAATTCGTCACGACGGCCCGCAGTCGCATCTGTCCAAATCCGGTACCCCGACCATGGGCGGTTTGATCATCCTTGCATCGGTACTGATCCCGACCATCTTATGGGCCGATCTTTCCAATACTTATATTCTATTGGTTTTGCTGGCAACCTTATGGATGGGCGCCGTCGGCTTCATCGACGATTATCTTAAAGTGATCAAAAAAATGAAAAAAGGACTGATCGCCAGGTATAAAACTCTGGGCCAGATCCTTCTGGGATTGATCATCGGCTCGGTCATGGTCTTTTCGCCGGAATTTGAAAATATCGCAACCGTTACGACGATCCCGTTCGTCAAGAACCTGAATCTGGATTTCGGCTACCTCTATATTCCATTTGTTGTTTTCGTCATCACCGCGATGTCGAACGCCGTTAATCTGACCGACGGTCTTGACGGATTGGCCATCGGAGTTGTATCCATTGCGGTCACGGCGTTTGCCGTCATGTGTTACGTGACGGGCAACGTGGTGTATAGCGATTATCTGAATATTATTTATATACAGCAGAGCAGCGAGTTAACGATCTTCTGCACTGCGATGGTCGGCGCAGGGTTGGGATTCCTGTGGTATAATTCGTATCCGGCACAGGTCTTTATGGGCGATACGGGCGCATTGGCGCTAGGCGCTTCACTTGGAACGCTGGCAATTCTCATCAAAAAGGAATTACTGCTGCCGGTCATCGGAGGCGTATTCGTGGCGGAGAATTTATCCGTGATCCTGCAGGTAGCATACTTCAAATATACGAAGAAGAAGACCGGCGATGGAAAGCGTATTTTTCTGATGGCGCCATTGCATCATCATTACGAACTCAAAGGATGGCACGAAACGAAGGTCGTTACGCGCTTCTGGATCATGGCCATACTTTGCGCGCTTCTTACGCTGACGACGTTCAAAGTTAGATAAAGTGTACGATGCTGGATGTTCTTCAAAAAAAAATCTCCGTCATTGGAGCCGCTTCAAGCGGTATTGCGGCGGCAAGGCTGTTGAAGCGAAAAGGCGCCAAGGTTTTTGTAAGTGAGTTTGCCCCTGCTGAAAATAAAAAGCGGGAAAATGTTCTTTTACAAAACGAAAATATCGAATGTGAATTCGGCGGGCATACTGACCGGGTTCTCGATGCCGACTGGGTTATAGTAAGCCCGGGCGTTCCGGGCGATATCCCGATCCTGAAAAAGCTCGCCGTTCTCAAAATACCCGTTTACAGCGAGATCGAAGCCGCGTCGGGGTTTCTAAGATCGCCGGTCATTGCCGTCACGGGAAGCAATGGAAAAACGACGACCACGACGTTAATCGGCGAGATCTGTAAGAACTCGGGAAAGCCGACGATCGTTGCGGGAAATATCGGGACTCCGCTCTCAGATGTAGTCGAAACAAGCAGTGAAAACGGACTGGTCGTTGTAGAAATAAGCAGCTTTCAGGCCGAAGGATTAAGATCTTTCAAACCTCGTGTGGGCGTGCTGATGAATTTATCACCGGATCACATGGATCGTTATGCAACGGTGGAAGATTATTATAACGCAAAACGTAAGATGTTTGAAAATCAAAACGAGAACGATTGGCTCGTTTACAATACGGATGATGCAGCGGTTCAAAAATTAATTGTGGACTTAAAAGGCAGAAAGATACCATTCAGCTTGAAACGGGAACAAGGCCAAGGTGCATTTGTTAAAAATAATTATATAGTATGTAAATTAGAAACAGAAGAAAAAGTGGTCACAACAGATCAAATAGGAATAATCGGAAACCATAATCTTTATAACGCATTGGCTGCAACTTTAGCAACGCGCCTGATGGGTATTCCTGTGTCAACGATCCGTCAAACTTTGATGGAATTTAAAGGCGTCGAACACCGGCTGGAATTTGTAAAAGAAACGCACGGCATCAGATTTTACAACGATTCGAAGGCGACGAATGTAGATTCAACTTATGTAGCTCTCGAAAGTTTTAAAAAAGAAAAAGTCATTCTCATTGCCGGCGGAAAGCATAAAGGGTCGCCCTACTCACCGTTACGCGACCTGATAAAACAAAAGGTAAAATGTCTTGTACTGATCGGCCAGGCTGCGCCTTTGATCGAAAAAGATCTTGGTGATATGGCAAAGGTCATTCGCGCCGGATCTATGGAAGAAGCCGTTCGTGAATCATTCAGGGCCGCCGGTAACGGCGATGTGATCCTGCTTTCCCCCGCTTGTTCCAGTTATGATATGTTCGAGAATTACGAGGAACGGGGAAGACAATTCAAGCAAGAAGTAATTAAGCTGAATTAATATGAACATGAACGAAACATCTGTTCAAAAACACGCGATCGATAAACCGCTTTTGCTGGTGGTTCTGACCTTGCTGACCCTGGGCATTGTGATGGTTTACAGCGCCAGCAACGTCATTGCCTTGGATAAATTCGGAAGCAGCGCGCATTTTCTCAAGCAGCAATTTATCCGTGTGATCATCGGATTCGCAATATTGGTGTTCGCAACCAAATACGACTACCATAAATACCGCAGTAAGACCATGTTGTTGGTCTTGATCTCTTTTATCCTTTTGGTAGTTGTTTTAGGTCTCGGACAGATCAAAGGCGCCGCGCGCTGGCTTCAATTAGGAGGATTTGGCATTCAGCCTTCCGAGATCGCAAAGCTGGGTATTATTTTTTATTTGGCCGCTTATTTGGATCGAAAAGGCGAACGGATAAAGGATTTTCAGAACGGTTTGTTGCCCCCGCTGATCATGGCCGGAGCTTTTTGTTTTATGATCATGCTGCAGCCTAATTTCAGTACGGCGGCAATTCTTATGATGATTGTTTTAGCCGTGCTTTTTATCGGCGGGATGCGCTTACAGCATTTAGGAATGATGGCGCTGGCAGTCATTCCCACGGCCATTGCGGTTGTGATGCTCAGTCCGTATCGGAGAGCGCGTTTAATGACTTTCCTTGATCCATCGGCAGATGCGCAAGGCAGCGGGTATCAGATAAAACAGTCGCTGATCAGTTTTGCCAACGGCGGGCTCACAGGATCCGGCATCGGTCAGGGGAAACAAAAATTCTTATTTTTGCCTGAGCCGTTCACCGATTTTATTTACTCGATCATCGGGGAGGAATTGGGTTTTATAGGGGCGGTTTTTGTGCTGGTTTTATTCGTTATTTTTCTTTTCCGGGCGATGAAGATCGCGCGCATGGCCCCGGACCTTTACGGTTTTTACGTCGGCGCCGGGATCACGATCAGCATTGTCGGATACGCCCTGATCAATGCGGGTGTGGCAACCGGTTTATTCCCAACCACGGGTTTACCGATGCCGTTCATCAGCTACGGAGGATCGTCCCTGCTGTTCACTTGTTTTACGGTCGGTGTATTACTCAACATTTCCACACAAACCGTTCCAAAAGAACAAGCGATGCAGCGAACATCGAAGGAAAA
>CAZHUW010000004.1:0-25396 GCA_964535295.1 uncultured Bacteroidota bacterium | reverse complement strand
GAGGAAATTCGGGAACAATTCCCGGATGCTGATATTCTGTTCATTGGCACCAATCGCGGGCTTGAGGACCGGGTCATACCGCAAGCAGGATTTCAGCTGAAAACGGTGGTGATGAGCGGTTTGGCCAGAAGTTTTGCTCCGATGGATGTGCTTAGAAACCTTTGGATGCCTTTTAAATTGTTCTTTGGCATGATTCAATCATGGATGATCGTTCGCCGTTTCAAACCGGATGTGGCGATCGGTTGCGGCGGTTACGTAACCGGGCCCGTTATCTGGTTGGCGGCAAAGTTGAAGATTCTGACGCTGATACAGGAGCAAAACAGCCGGCCGGGCAGAACGACCCTGTTCCTTTCAAAATACGTTGACTCTGTTCACCTGACGTATGAGGACGCCAAAAGATTTTTTAAGGAGCAGAACAAGTTACTGGTCAGCGGCAACCCGTTACGCAAGGGATTACAAAAGATTGATCGTCAGGAAGCATCCCGGTTCTTCGGCTTGCATACCAATAACAAAACGTTATTGGTTGTCGGAGGAAGTCTCGGCGCACATGCGGTCAACATGGCTTTATTGGAAATAGTCGATGAGCTGGTTGGACTCGGCGATATCAATGTTCTTTGGCAAACAGGAAAAAATGATCACGAAGGGATCGCGGCAAAAGTGAAGCACGAACAGGTTAAGATCCACAAATTCATAGACAACATGTCCGCGGCTTATTCCTGTGCCGATCTCGTGTTATGCCGCGCCGGAGCAATGACGCTTTCCGAGATAACGATGTTAGGGCTTCCGGCCGTTTTGGTCCCCTATCCTTACGCGGCGGATAATCATCAGGAATTCAATGCCAACTCCTTAACCGAACGGAACGCCGCAGTGATGATAAAAAATTCGGACCTGGGGAAAGAGCTCAGACCGGTGTTATTTGATCTGATGAAAAACCCGGAGAAGCTGAGAAAGATGAAACAAAACAGCTTTGCTTTGCGTCAACCGGACGCCGCAAAAAAGATTGTAGATAATATGAAGGCTCTTTTAAAAATAGAATGACTAAGATCAAAAAAATACATTTCGTCGGTATTGGCGGGATCGGCATGAGCGGATTGGCCGAGATCATGCACCGACAAGGTTACACCGTAACCGGATCGGACCGCGCATTGAGCGAGATCACGGAGCATCTTTCTTCACTGGGTATTGTATGCTATCAAGGTCACGACACAAAACATGTTGATTGCGACCTGCTGGTATACACCTCCGCCGCCTCGACGGACAATCCGGAGATTATGGAAGCAAAGCGGAGAAATATCCCGACGATCAAACGGGCGGCACTGTTAGGTGAATTTGTCCGAATCAAAAAAGGCATCGCGGTAAGCGGAACGCATGGCAAAACAACCACCACGGCCATGATCGGCATGATGCTTGAATATGCCGGATTGCAACCGACCATGTTTGTCGGGGGGATTCTGAAAGGATTAAAAACCAATGCAAAATGGGGCACAGGAGAACATGTCGTAGTTGAAGCTGACGAATACGATCGGTCGCTCCTTGAATTGCACCCATTCATTTCGGTGATCAATAATATCGAATCGGATCATCTGGATTGTTACCGCGATCTGGAAGATATAAAACAAACCTTTGAAAAATTTGCAAATCAAACGTCTATGTTTGGAAGTGTTTGGATCAATATCGACGATTCACATTCACAAAAACTGATGCAGGCCATCACAAGACGGGTGATGACGTTCGGCTTATCGGAACGGGCAAACCTGCGTGCGGCAAACATAAAACAAACTCACGACCATATGACCTTTGACGTTGTTTATGACCGTAATCCGATGGGAACCATTCAACTCCATTTGAGCGGCGAACATAATGTCCGAAATGCATTGGCTTGTATCGGGATCGGCATGGAACTGAATATCCCATTCAATAAGATTGTTGAAAGTTTAGCAAAATTTGAAGGCACGGCACGGCGTTTCGAAATTCTGGGAACACTCAACTCTGTCACCTGGATCGATGATTACGCCCATCATCCGACGGAGATCCGCGCCACACTTAGAGGAGCGCGACAAGGATGGCCGGAACATCGTATTATCGCTGTGTTCCAGCCGCATCTCTATTCCCGCACCCGCGATTATCTCAATGATTTTGCCCTATCGTTTGCCGATGCGGATGCGGTGATATTGACCGATATATATGCGGCGCGCGAGAAACCGATCCAAGGTATTGACGGAAAACGGTTATTTGATGAAACCAAAAAACACCATGAACACGTTGTTTACGTGCCCGATAAGAACGGCCTGACCAAAGAGATCATGAAGGAAGCGCGAAGCGGTGATCTCGTCATTACGATGGGCGCCGGCGACATCACGCACGTTGGGCGCTCCCTGTTCACAAAAAAAACAGCGTAAGAAAACGTGTCGGAAACCGGACAAATAAGGACTTTTTTTAGAGGCTCAATATTTGAAAACGAATTGTTATCGAAACATACATGGTATCAGATCGGAGGAACTTGCGATCATTACTGCGTGCCCAATGATGTTGAAGAACTCACGAAACTCATTGCCCATTGTGAGCAGACTCAACGGCCTTATTTCATTCATGGGAAAGGCAGTAATCTCCTGATCAGCGATAACGGCATCAAAGGATTTGTGATCGATTTATCTCAAGCGTGTTCTTTAATAAAGATGGATGGCTTAAACGTGAGCGTTGGCGCCGGTTTTTATATGCCTAAACTTGTTTTGGAATGTGAAAAATCAGGACTCGGCGGGATCGAGATGTTCGCTGGAATCCCCGGTTCCGTTGGCGGAGCGATTAAGATGAACGCAGGTTGTCACGGAAAAGAAATTTTCGATGTGTTGACCGAAGTAACCGTATCGCATCACGGCCGGATCAACACTTTGACGAAAGAACAGATCGAATTCGGGTACAGGCATGTGAAAACTTTTGACGATCCGTCAATGGTCATATTGTCAGGCATGATGAAATTGGAAAGAACCGATACCCATTTGTTAGCTGAACGCAGAAAAGAATTTATGAAAAAACGCCAACAAACACAGCCGATCAATTTGCCCAGTTCCGGCAGCGTGTTCAAGAACCCCAAGAACGATCACGCGGCGCGCCTTATTGATCAATGCGGACTCAAAGGCTATCGGATCGGGCAAGCATCTGTATCGGATAAACATGCAAATTTTATCGTCAATGAAGGCGGAGCAAAGGCATCGGATGTATTGGCAGTCATGAAACATATTAAGAACGCCGTATACAATAAATTCGGTATTGCTTTGGAATTAGAGGTCAAACTCGTCGGCTTTACACAGAACGAATTAAGCAATCTGATATAACTATGATCCGAAAAAAAAGAATAACAACACAAGTCGATCTTTTTGTGCAGGAAGAGATTTTGACGCCCGACCCGAATAACACGCCGTCTTCGGACGTTCCATTTTCATTCGAAAAGATCACGGTCACGCGCGGTTTCGAAAACCCGATCCTGATGAGGTCCATGGATGAGATTGAAACCCTTCAGGAAGATACGACCGGGAATCAGGTAAAAGAACTGGTCATTCCCTCTCTTTCTAATGATACAACGGAGCGTGAAGAGATCGGATTGTCGGAGAAGCAACCGGAAGCAGAGCCCGAACCAAAACCAGTTCTGAAGACTGACAGGGAAAACCTGATCATCAACCGTGATTTCTCCGACGGATTCTATTTGAATGAAGCGCAGAAAAAAACCTATGAAGAAAGAATCCTGCAGGAGGAACTGGTTATACAAAGGAATATCCGCCATAAACGTAACCTGAAGGTTCTTACGGTTGTTATGTTGTCATTTGCTGTTCTGTTGTTATGGAACTGGCAGGATTGGGTTATCAATTCCTCTTTGTTCACACTAAAAAATGTCTCCGTTCAGGGCAGCCTTATGAGCAATAAAGACGAAATCCTTAAAGCCGCAGACCTGGATATGGGCGTTCGTTTGGCAGAAGTAAACGTGGCGAAAACGGCCGAAAGAATCAAGATGAATCCCATATTCAAAACCGTTACGGTCAGTCGAAACTATCCTTCCAGCATCGTCATCCATGTCACAGAACGTCAGCCGTTCGCCTTTGTTCTACTGGATGAACTTTATGCTGTCGACAATAACGGGTTCGTTCTCCCGAAACTTAAAGCGAAAATGATCTATAATCTGCCGATTATATCCGGGATCAATGCCGTTGCTACGCCCGGAAAGAGATTAAGTTCTCCAAAGCTGATGCTTGCCCTGCAGTTCCTGGAAAAGGCCAAACTGCTTGACGAAGCGGTGTATTATGAGATATCCGAGATCAACATTAAAAAAGAGGACATGAACGTGTATCTTAATTCTATGCATGCAACCGTCAAAATTGACGAAGAAAATCCGGATCGTTCCGTTATTTATCTGGGCACAGCGCTGCCGTATTTCAAACAAAACGAAAATACCGATAAGATCAAAGAGATCGACCTGCGATACGAAGGTCAAATTTTAGTTAAAAATTAATTCAACTTATTGTTAAAGGTGCCTCATGGAAAATAATATTGTGGTTGGTTTGGATATAGGAACCACAAAGATCGCCGCTCTGATCGCCGTGCTGAGCGGTAAGGAGATCAAACTGATCGGCGTCGGAAATTACCCGTCCGTCGGTTTGAAACGCGGCATGGTGGTCAATATCGAACATACCGTGGAGTCCATCAGAAAAGCCATCAATCAGGCCGAACTCATGGCCGGGGTCACGGTAGATTCGGTATATGTTGGGATCGCAGGCGATCATGTACGCGGTATCAACAGCCACGCCGTTGTTGCCGTTGGACGCGACGATCATGAGATCACGGAAGACGATGTCCGCCGCGCCATTGATGCCGCCAAGGCCATTACGATGCCGATGGACCGCGAGATCATACATGTGATTCCCCAGGAATTCATCGTCGATACGCAGGAAGGTATTCGCAACCCGATCGGTTTGACCGGAACCCGTCTGGAGGTCGAAGCGCATGTTGTTACCGGAGCGGTAGCATCCGCGCAAAATATTTTTCGTTGCGTTACCCGCGCAGGGTACAAAGTAAAAGACCTTGTGCTAGAACCGCTGGCTTCCAGTTATGCCGTACTGGATCGCGAGGAACAGGAGCTTGGTGTAACGCTCATCGACATAGGAGGCGGCACCACGGATATTGCGATGTTTTTTGACGGCAGCATTCGCGCAACCGATATGCTCGGACTCGCTGGTCAACAGGTCAGTAATGATATTTCAATTGTTCTGAAAACGCCGTACGATAAAGCCGAAGAACTCAAGAAATCTTACGGTTGTGCGATGGGCTCGCTGGTCGATGAGTCCGAGATGATCGAGATCCCGGTTGTCGGCGGACGTGCACCCCGTCAGATCCAGAAGAAATTCCTGGCAAAGATCATTGAGGCCCGCATGGGTGAAATATTTAATCTGGTACTTTACAGCATGCAGAACAACAAAATGAGTAACCTAATGAATGCAGGCGTGGTGCTGACCGGCGGCGGGTCCCTGCTCCAGGGTTCGGTCGAACTCGCTATGGATATCTTTAAAATGCCAGTGCGCATCGGTTATCCGCGGGGTTTCGGCGGTCTCATGGATGCCGCAAGCAATCCTATTTATGCGACCGGAATAGGCCTTATCCATTACGGTATTCAGAAGAATAAACTTCAGGTCCATGAGGATTTTGAAAATGTGGATGAACCGGCGGACGACGATACGTCGGAGCAGCGCGCGTCGCATACGGATGCGCTCAATGAACAATCTCTGACCGGAGAATACCAGGGAAAACTGTACGGAAAGATCACCGACCGTATGAAAAAATGGCTGGATGAATTCTTTTAGCAATTTTAAGAAAATGTAGAAATGAAACCGTTCTTTAATAAAACTCGGAGGAGTTATGATCACTTACGATGAAGCGAGAGAATACGGTGCCAAGATGCGCATCGTAGGTATTGGCGGCGGCGGATGCAACGCGGTAAATACCATGATCAGTTCCAGCCTCAACGGCGTGGAATTCATTGCCATCAATACGGACTTGCAGGCGCTTGACTCAAACAAAGCGCAGCACAAAATCCAGATTGGCCGAACCCTGACACGAGGATTGGGCGCAGGCGCCAATCCGGAGATCGGTAAACGTGCAGCAGAAGAGGACATAGATCAGGTTAAAAGCGTTCTGGAAGGCTCCGATCTGGTTTTTATCACGTGCGGTATGGGCGGAGGCACCGGGACGGGTGCCGCGCCGATCATTGCAGAAGTCGCAAAAAGTATGGGTGCATTGACCATAGGGATCGTGACAAAACCGTTCAATTTTGAAAAAGGGAAACGTATGAAACAGGCCATGATCGGCGTGGAGGAATTACGCGGCATGGTGGATACGTTGATCGTCATACCTAACGAAAAGCTTCTCATGGTCATGCCGAAGAATACGCCTTTTATACAGGCTTTCAAAGCTGCAGATGATGTACTCTATCGCGCAACCAAAGGCATCGCGGATCTGATCTCCAATACCGGTTATGTCAATGTGGATTTCGCCGATGTGAAAAAGATCATGAGCGGCGCGGGCGATGCGATCATGGGCATGGGAATCGGAACCGGCGAAAGACGTGGCGAAGAAGCCGTCAAACAGGCGATCAACAGCCCGCTTCTGGAAGAAACAAGCATTGAAGGCGCGACGGGTGTTCTGCTCAATCTGACCTGTCCGATGGATTTTACGACCGAAGAAGTAGATCAGATATCCAACCTGATCACCGGCGTGGCAGGTGAAGATGCGGACGTTATCTGGGGTTACGGCGTCGACGAAACACTCAAGAATGAAGTGCACGTCACCGTTATTGCGGCGGGATTGAATCGCCACCGTTATGCTAAAAACCCGGGTACCGTCCATTCCGCCGATGACTCATCATCCCCATTGTCGATTACGAAGAGGACCATCAAATATACCGAACACCTCAAGGACATACGATCCAATCGTTATAAGGGACTCGATGTTCCGGCTATTCAGCGGATCGAAGAAGTTGAAGAAGAGACGGGTATACAGGATGAACAGGAACAGTTAAAAATGACCGGTACGGATTCGCTCGAGGACCGGAATATACCAACTTTCATACGCAATCATACTAAGCTGAAAAAATAAAAATATTGTCTTTCTCTCTCCAGCCTATTAGGGCTGAAAAGACAGGGTAAAGCAGTCGAGGAGAAATCCACGGCTGCTTTTTTATTTCTTACATACCTAAACGGCAGAATTATCCGCTGTAAAACATCGTCTATGGCTCTAAGTGCCGTACAAAAATTACTTTACTTTTTCAATGAAAATACGTTAATTGTTCAGTCTTGTGATTTTTGTGACTATTTAACCGGAGATTCGTATGAGTTCGTGGCTCGTTGAAAAATGCCAGCCGTTTTCAAATTTTGTTGATGACATAAAAGCTAAAGGACTTTATAGTTACTTTACTGAATTAGAACAAACCGGAACTTACATCAAGGTTGATGGTAAAAGCCTTGTCAATTTCTCTTCCAATGATTATTTGGGTCTGACACACGACCCCCGCGTGATTGCCGAAGCAAAAAAGGCATTAGATACTTACGGTTCCGGTTTATGCGGCTCACGGTACGTCGTGGGCACAACGGTCGAACATGTCAAGCTGGAAGAGAAGATCGCCGCATGGAAAGGGAAAGAATCCTGTATCGTATTTACCACCGGTTACCAGACCTTGCTCGGAACCGTTTCTTCCTTATTGGTTAAAGCAGACGATTCGGTTGAAGATGATATCGTCTTAGCTATCGATAAGCTAAGTCATGCGTGCATTCTTGACGGATGTGCGTTATCGGTTGGAACACCCATGACACGGGGTTCCTCCAAAATGCTGGACGGGCAGATAAGATATTTTCGTCATAACGACCCGGTCAGTCTTGAATCGATTGTCGAGTCAAGCACTAATAAAGGAAAAAAGGTTATTATTATCGTTGAAGGCGTATACAGCATGGACGGCGATATTTGTAATCTTCCGGCCTTTGTAAAGATTGCGGAAAAATACGATGCCTGTGTCGCCATTGATGATGCGCACGGTACCGGCGTACTCGGGAAAACCGGTCGAGGAACGGCCGAACATTACGGATTGGAAGAGCATATTGATCTTTTGATGGGCACGTTCAGCAAAGCCCTGGGCTGCGTCGGCGGCTTTGTCACCGGGCAAAAGGACGTTATTTCACACATTAAACACAAAGCCCGCAGTTTTATGTTCTCTGCGGCACCTCCAGTTTCTAACATTGTTTCGGTTTCAAAAATAATTGATATCATTCAGACGGAACCGCAGCATCTTCAGAATTTGCGCGAAAACGAAGCCTACTTTAAATCCCACCTTAAACGGTTAGGTTTTAATTACGGTGACAGCGCTACGCCGATCGTACCCATCATCTTCGGCGACAGCGAGAAAACCATGTATCTGTCGAAGAAACTTTTTGCCAACGGCGTGCTGATGCTCCCGATGGTATATCCTGCCGTCGCCAAAGGCGAAGAAAGACTACGCTGCACGATCAGCGCGAAACATACGAAAGCAGATCTCGATAAGGCGCTGGAAGTATTGGAATCAGAAGGCCGGAAGATCGGGGTCATTTAACCCGGTTCAAAGATTAGACAAAAAAACCGTTGGCGGCGAACCAACGGTTTTTTTTTAAACTATCCGCTTATCCGTTAACCGTTCATCGACTCAAGGAAATGTTTGTTGGAACGGGTGCCGCGCATCTTATCGAGGATGAATTCCATGGCTTCGACAGGTGTCTTGTCATTAATGAGTTTACGCAGAATCCATACGCGTCCAAGTTCAAACTGAGACAACAGCAACTCTTCCTTACGTGTTCCCGATCGATTGATATCGATCGCAGGATAGATACGGCGATCGGATAATCGGCGATCTAAAATGATCTCCATATTGCCGGTTCCTTTAAATTCTTCGAAGATCACTTCGTCCATACGGCTACCCGTTTCGATCAACGCGGTCGCAATAATGGTCAAACTTCCGCCTTCTTCTACTTTTCGCGCCGCACCAAAGAAGCGCTTGGGGCGATGCAGGGCGTTGGAATCCACGCCGCCGGAGAGGATCTTTCCGCTGTGCGGTACAACGGTGTTGTGCGCACGGGCCAGACGAGTGATCGAATCCAAAAGGATAACGACATCATGACCGCATTCGACCATGCGTTTTGCTTTTTCAAGCACGATATCCGCGACCTGAACGTGTCTTTCAGGCGGTTCGTCAAACGTGGAACTCAGTACTTCGGCCTTTACCGATCGTTCCATATCCGTCACTTCCTCCGGGCGTTCATCAATAAGTAACACGATCATCCTGACTTCCGGATTATTTTCCGTGATACTGTTGGCAATGTTTTTCAGCAGAACCGTTTTCCCTGTACGTGGAGGAGCAACGATCAATCCGCGCTGTCCCTTTCCTATCGGCGTCATCAGGTTCATAACCCTCATGGAGAAATTATTCGGATCTTTGGTTTCCGTATCAAGACGTTCTTTCGGATAGATCGGGGTCAGATTATCGAACAATATCTTGTTTTTTGCTTCTTCAGGATTCTCAAAATTAACCGCTTCAACGCGTAACAGAGCAAAAAAACGTTCGCTTTCTTTGGGAGGGCGTATCTGGCCGCTAACAACATCTCCGGTTCGAAGGCCGAATTTTTTTATCTGCGAGGGAGAAATATAGATATCATCCGGACTGGGCAGATAATTGTAATGCGACGATCTCAAAAAACCGTAACCGTCCGGTAAGATCTCCAATACACCTTCACTGAAGATGAATCCGTCCTGTTTGGTCTGTTCTTCAAGAATAGTGAATATCAGTTCCTGTTTTTTCATGCCGCTGACGCCGGCAATATTCAGATTTTTTGCGATCTCGTTTAGTTCGGATATCTTGAGATCTTTTAAGTTTGCGAGATTAAACGAAACCGCTTCTTCTTTTTTTTCTGCCATGACTTTATTTTTTTGGTGAATGAAATTGATTCAACTATGAAATCGCGATAAGATATTTTTAAACGAACAATTTTGATGAATAAGGAAATACGAGAAGATTTTTCTCAGGCTTTTGTTCTTAGTAATTAACAGGATTGATTGTAAGACGTGAACCTAACTTGCAGCTGTAGATATTGCAGCAACTCACAGTAAGGTAAACGAAAGGCTCAAAATTGTCAAGAACATTTTGAGCCCCTCGTCAAGTTCTTATTTACCTTTCATTTGAGTCACCTGTTTCGTCAATTCCGGAAGAATTTCGAACAGGTCTCCGACAATGCCATAATCGGATATTTTAAAGATCGGCGCTTCAGCATCGCTATTAATGGCCACGATGTACTTTGAACTGGACATACCGGCCAAATGCTGGATCGCACCGGAAATGCCGACCGCAATGTACAGTTGAGGACTGACTGTTTTGCCCGTTTGGCCCACCTGTTCCTCATGCGAGCGCCATCCGGCATCTACAACCGCACGCGAGGCGCCGTGTGCCGCACCCAAAGCTTCTGACAGTTTGACAATCATTTCCCAGTTTTCAGGGGCTTTTAATCCACGCCCGCCGGAAACAATGATATCGGCTTCAGTCAATTCGATTCTTTTACCGGATTCGACCACCATCTCTTTGACTTTTACACGCGAAGGTTTGATCGAAACAGAAAGTTTTTCAACGGCGGCCTGAACAGCACTCTCCTGGGGACGAAATACATTGGGGCGCAAGCTAATGACCTGACAGGCTGTTTTGATGACCAATTTCTGAAACACTTTTCCGGCCATAATCGGACGCGTAATAACGAGTTTTCCATTATCAATGTCGAAATGGGTCACGTCGCTGGCCAACCCCGCTTTAAGCCTTCCGGCAATACGCGGAGCAAGATCTCTTCCCATTGATGATGCGGGCAATAAAACGATGCTGGCGGATGCCTTTTTCACCGTTTCTTCGATTGCCTGCGTATATCCTTCCGTGGAATATTTTTCAAGCCCGGCATCATCGATAACATATACTTTTGAAATACCGTATTTCCCTAACTCCGATGCTATTTTTTCTACGCCGGAACCAACAACAAGTGCTGAAACAGTTGTTCCAAGCTTATCCGCAAGCCTTTTGGCTTCGCTGGCTACTTCAAATCCTGATTTACGAAAGGCGCCGTTGCGTTGTTCTGCAAATGCTAATATTGACATATAATATCTCCAAATATTTTTATGACTCGAACTTAAATGACTTTGGCTTCTTCGTGAAGTAAACGAAGCAATTCGGGAACCGCTTCGGTGCCTTTTCCCACGATCTTTCCGGCCGGCCTTGGCGGGGGTAATTCCAATCCAACCACTTCTGTCATCGCAGTAGTACCAATCGGATCTTTCTTCTCGAGAGGTTTTTTCTTTGCCGCCATAATACCTTTTAAGTTCGGTAATCTAGGTTCATTAAGCCCTTTTTGAGTTCCAATGACCGCCGGTAATGAAAATTCGACGATCTCTTTTCCGCCCTCGATCTCACGTTCGGCAGTGCCGCTCTTAGACTCCGGATTCACGTCCAGTTTAACTACCACGGTAACACAGGGAAGATCGAGCATTTCGGCCACCATTTGCGGCATCTGCGAGCTGTCCTCGTCGATAGCCTGTTTCCCGAAGAGAACAAGATCGTGCGACATTGATTTGATCTGTTCCGAAAGGGCTAGCGCAACATCGCCGTTAAAACCGGCGTCCGTTTTGAGCAAGACGGCTTTGTCAGCTCCCATCGCGAGCGCTTTCCGTATATCATTTTCTGCGCGTTCTGGACCTAAAGTAAGAACCGTCACTTCGCCGCCGAATTTTTCCTTCAGGCGAATCGCTTCTTCGATCGCAAATTCGTCATGGGGATTGATCACAAAATTTACTGCCGAAAGATCCAGTGATCTGCCGTCCGGATTAACCTTGACGCGCGTCTCACTATCCGGCACCTGCTTCATGCACACAATAATATTCATTTAGAATCTCCTGTAGAATGACAACATATAACTCGTCCGAATCCGACAATTTTAACGGGCGAGAAAGTAGCAAAAAAAAATATAGGTATCAAACGTTTTTTTAATTTTTGGAACGAAGCAGGATGTCAGCCAAGGTAATGCCGAAGCACGTTGCTGCGGGAAGCGTGGCGCAGGCGGCGTATAGCTTTTTCTTTGATCTGGCGCACGCGTTCACGCGTAAGGTCAAAACGTTCGCCGATCTCTTCGAGGGTTAGCGGATGGTCCGTGTCAAGCCCAAAATATAATTTAACAACCTCGGCCTCGCGCGCCGAAAGGGTTTCCAGCGCGCGTTGGATTTCTATTCGCAACGACTCCGTCAGCAGGTCCTGATCGGGAGGCTCCTGCTGTTCGTTTTCGATCACATCCATCAGCGTGTTGTTTTCTGAATCGTGGATCGGCTCATCCATCGATACATGCCGTCCCGACATCTGCATAGTGTTTGTCACCTCAAACGAGGACATATCCAACATGTCGGCAATTTCATCCGAACTCGGTTCGCGTTCAAATTCCTGTTCGAGATCGCTGAAAACTTTACCGATCTTATTCAGTGTTCCGATCTTATTGAGCGGGAGCCTTACTACACGGGATTGTTCCGCCAAAGCCTGCAGGATCGATTGCCGAATCCACCATACGGCATAGGAAATGAATTTAAATCCGCGTGTTACGTCAAACCGTTTCGCCGCCTTGATCAATCCAATATTTCCTTCGTTGATCAAATCGTTAAGCGACAATCCTTGGTTTTGATATTGTTTGGCAACGCTGACAACGAAACGCAGATTTGCTTTCGTCAGTTTTTCAAGAGCCAATTCGTCCCCGTCTTTTACCTTCTTGGCCAGCTCAATTTCTTCTTCGGGATTCAGAAGCGGAACACTGCCGATCTCCTGAAGATATTTATCTATGAGATCATTGCTTTTTTCTGCAAAGTTCATAAAACCCACTTTGGATGAGATGAATAGAATTTTTTTCGTTACTCAAGACAAACCCTGCGGGATCCGACACTAGCGATCGATCCGTTCTGCAATGCCGATGATCGTCGCATCTGTCGGCATTTTCTTATCCAGCGGAATAGGTGCTTCTCCGGAGGTCACATAATACACCAACTCATCGGGTTGTCCTGTGCCTACTGAATCCGTTGCAACAATTGGGCTTCCGATCTTTTCCATACCGGATGTCAGCGGTTGTATGATCTTTAGGGAAAACCCCTCCAGACTGGGGTGTTTTTTCGTCGCCCACACAGTACCTATTATACGCGCTAAGTTCATGAACAGTTATACGGTAATTTATTTTTTATCAAATTCTAATTTGTCCACGATGGCCATAATCACGGCATCCACCGGCCTGTCCTGTGATATCTCAGTTTGCCGCGCCGAACTCCCGGTACAATACAGTACTATCTCCCCCACACCCGCACCAACCGAGTCCGCGGCAACCACAAAGGTTTCTTTCTCTTTATAATCCAGATCCACGCTCCGGACGATCATCAATTTGACGCCCGTTAGTTTTTCATCTTTTCGCGTTGCCCAGACATTCCCGATGACTTTTCCTAGAACCACGTCTCCTCCTGATCAACTGACAAACCCAATTTTTATTTCCTTCATTTTTCTGGCGATCTGGACCGCTTTGTCGGCAGACAACATCAATTGGGCTTGGTCCTCGCCGTCGACGCCGAAAGTAGCGATGCCGATAACAGCTGACAACGGGATCGATTCGCCGTTGAAGTCGATCTCCGAGACTTCGATATTGCGCAGTACCCGTTGAGCACAGTCGCGCGCTTCTTCCCTTTTGCTTTCGAGCACGATCAGTCCGAACTGGTCGTTGCTGATACGTGCGGCGCTGTCGATCTGCCGTTTGCTGCTTTTCAAAATTTCAGCGATTTTCTCGATTACAAAATCACCGGCCGATACGCCAAAATTTTCATATATATTTCTGATATAATCAACATAAAAAATCAACAATGAGAAAGTTGTACCAAAGCGCTTCGCACGGTGGATCTCCGCGGCAACCTTGCGGTTGAACGCCTGTAAATTATCCAATCCCGTCAGCGGATCGTGCGACATTTCGGAAAACAAGTGTTTGTCCAACTGCGCCCGAGCCAATGCAAGACTGACGCTGTGGCATAGATTCTCCACAAATTGTACTTCATACATATCCCACGCATCCGTTTGATCGGATGCCAGGTGTAAAACCCCAAAACAATGTCCGTGATCCACGAATGGAACGGAAAGCTGAGTTTTCTTCGACCCGTTTTCTTCCGTATCCGGACGATAGGATCTTTTTTGATTTTGAATGGCAGACCATTCCGGCCTCTCCTCAAGTGAATGCGCAGTTCCAATCGGCAAAATTTTTGCGCCGTCTGCGTCCGCTACCACCCATTCGATATCCGATCCGGCCCGCATCCAAACCAGTAAAGTATCCCATTCAAGATTATGACTCAAAGCCTCTTTCAGATATTTGAATATGGCTTCTTCACTGTCTTCAGTTTTTACGATCTCATTATATTCTTTCAATGATTGGAACATCCGGCGAAGCTTATTTTTCACATACACGCCGTCGATATTCTGGATCGTCTGTATCAGCAAATGCCCGTATTGTTCAAGCAACGTAGTATGATGATCCGAATAACGTTCAGCTTTAAGGTGGTCAACACCTACCACACCCAGTAAAGTACCACGCCTCAAAAGCGGCACGATCATCAAAGTGTGTACGTCCTGATACTGGTCGTAGTAAAAAAGACCTCTTTCATCTGGCCCAAGAGCTGCAAATAATTTATTTTCGCGTTTCTTTACAACTTCCGCAAAAAGCTTCATACCGGATTGAGAAAGAGGATTCCGGGTTGTGGCAGAGAAAAAAGAACTCTCGGTTCGAAAACTTTGGAGAACAAGTTCGTTTTCTTCCTCGCTGTAAAGATATAAGAATGTAGTATTCGCCGCAAATGTCTGGTGAACAAGCTGAATGATTGCGTCCGATGTCTGGTTAAAAAAGACCGACGCCTGCGTATCATCAAGCATATCCATTGAGTTCTCATTCTTCTCATCCGGCTGAACTTTTTGTTTCGCAAAATAATTGGTCAACGGAGTCTGGGGCATCGGAGCGTTTCTTTTACCGAACGGCGTTATTCGTTGATTTTTTCGTCCGCGGTCCCCCTGCAAATATTCAAAAATAAGATAAATGACACAAACTCCCAACGCGGGCAACGACACGATCAGAAGGCCCTTAAAAAATAAAAAACTTATGATGGACAGCAGAATAAGGAGGAATAACAGGCCTATCAGAATGATTTTTTTCAGATCGTTTTTCGAAGAAAATAATTGATGCATCATGTGATAGACAATAGATGGGATATCTCTGTGAACTAGCACTGCCGCAAACTTATAAAGATTCAAACATAAAGTCAAGGCGCGGTTTCGCCGGTACAAGCAAAAGCCTGTAAGAGCGGTTCCCCTACAGGCTTTTTATTCGCTATTTCTTATTTACAAAACCGGCTACACTTCCATAATCTCTTTTTCTTTCATAGCGACCATGTCATCGATCTTTTTGATATACGCATCGGTCATTTTTTGTATCTTGTCGTGCGCCTGTTTCGAATCGTCTTCCGATACCTCATGACCCTTTTCTGCTTTCTTAATGTGTTCGTTCGCATCGCGTCGTACATTACGGATCGCTACTCGTCCGTCCTCGGCATATTTCTTGGTCAGCTTCACCAATTCTTTTCGGCGCTCTTCATTTAAGGCCGGAATCGGAATACGTATCATCGTACCGTCATTGGCCGGATTGAGACCCAGGTCCGCCATCTGAATAGCTTTTTCGATCGGCTGGATCATATTTTTGTCCCAAGGCTGAACGGTCAATAAGCGCGCCTCCGGTGCGGAAACATTACCCACCTGATTGAGCGGTGTAGGAGTACCGTAATAATCGACTTTTATTCCGTCCAGCAGAGTGGTGGTTGCGCGTCCGCTGCGAACTTTGGATAATTCGTGACGAACCGCTTCCAAGGATTTTTTCATCTTTTCTTCGGTATCATGATATTGTTTATTCAGATCAAACATACATCACCTTTTGCGTTTAGTTCCTGCTCAGAAATTTATGATACATACCGATTCTATTCAAGTAAATTGTTTCCTGATCGAGCCGGCTACACAGGATTTCCAACGTATACTTATTGCACTCTCGATCCGACGTTCTCACCGAGAATGATACGTTTGAGATTGCCGGTCGTCTTTAGGTTGAATACGATGATGGGTAGCTTATTTTCCATACATAAGGTCACCGCCGTGGCATCCATAACATTGAGGCCTTTTTTGACCACTTCCATATAAGAAATCGAATCAAACTTGAACGCTTCTTTGTTGGTTTCCGGATCGGAGTCGTAAACGCCGTCCACGCGCGTGCCTTTAAGAATGACGTCTGCTTCCACTTCGATTGCGCGCAGCGAAGCCGCGGTATCGGTGGTAAAATACGGATTGCCCGTTCCTCCGGCGAAGATCACGATGCGTCCTTTTTCAAGATGGCGTATAGCGCGGCGGCGGATAAAAGGTTCCGCGATCTGTTCCATCTTGATCGCGCTCAGCACTCTGGTGAACAGCCCAACTTTTTCTATAGCGTCCTGCAGAGCCAGCGAATTGATCACCGTAGCGAGCATGCCCATATGATCGGCCGACACGCGATCCATCCCTTTCGCACTTGCGGCCAAACCTCGAAAAATATTACCTCCTCCGATGACCACTGCAATTTCAACGCCCAAAGCCTTCACGGATTTGATCTCTTCGGCAACCTGCGAAAGCATTTTTGTATCGATCCCGTACGACTGGTCTCCCATCAATGCTTCACCGCTGAGTTTCAGCAAAATCCGTTTAAATACAGGCATCGGCATAGGGTCATTTCCTTGTTCTAAAAAGTTGGGATATAAAAAAACCACGAATAAAAATCCGTGGTTTCTGTTTTAACTATTCGCCTAATCGAAAGCGCTCAAATTTGTGTATGGTCACCGGCTTGCCGAGTTTCTTGGAATAATCGGCGACCAGTTCTTTGATCGTTTTGGCAGAGTCCTTCACAAAGATCTGTTCGTTCAAACAGACTTCCTGATAGAATTTCTCCATCCGTCCTTTGATAATGTTCTCCATCACTTTTTCAGGTTTGCCTTCGGTCTTGCCCTGTTCGCGCAAGATCGCCATCTCTTTTTCTATTACGTCCTGAGGAACTTCCGTACGATTGACGTAAGCCGGATTCATGGCCGCCGCCTGCATCGCGATATCGTGCGCCAGGCGATGTGTTTCTTCCTTCATGGCAGCAGCATAACCCTCTACTTCCATTTGAACCAATACGCCGAGTTTATTCCCCGGGTGAATATATTCCGCAATAACGCCGCTTTTTGTTTCGAGACAGGCAAACCGTTTGATTGCGATTTTCTCGCCAATCTTGCCTGTCAGCGCGCCTGATGTATCGGCCACCGTGTGTCCGGCATCGTACGTTGCCTGCGCGTTCAGGAACGCGTCGAGATCAGCGGGTTTTGTCTGATAAACCTGTTCTAATACATTCTTTGTGAATTTGACGAAATCATCATTTTTGGCCACAAAATCGGTTTCGCAATTGATCTCCACCATCGCGCCGAAATTGAGGTCGCCGTTAACTTTCGCAAGGATGGTACCTTCTTTGGCCACGCGCGATGCTTTTTCCGCGCTTTTTTTCAAACCTTTTTGACGAAGTATCTCGATCGCTTTTTCAGGATCGCCGCCCGCCTCGGTCAGGGCTTTTTTACAATCCATCATTCCTGCGCCGGTCTTTTCCCTGAGTTGCATCACAACTGAGGCGCTAATTTCCGTACTCATCCAATGACTCCTTTACAAACAAATTTAATTCTTGATGATCAATTATTGTACGTCTTTGCCCAAAGCATCTTTTTCGGCCTGAGCTTTCAACTTCTCAAATCGAGCGTCTTCTTCATATTTCATACGGGTCTCGTCTTTGAGTCTTTCTTCATCTACCTCAGCCGGGGCATCTTTGGCAACAGCCACTACATGCTGGCTGGCATCGACAACCGCATCTGCGATCGTCTTGGTTATAACCTGTATAGATTTTGCGGCATCATCGTTACCAGGAATTACGAACTGCACTTGGTCCGGATCGCAATTAGTATCAACAATGGCAAATACGGGAATACCGAGAATATTCGCTTCTTTGACGGCAATGTGTTCTTTCTTCGTATCCACTACAAAAACGGCGCCAGGTAACTGACGCATATCTTCGATACCTTCCAGAACAGCTTTGAGCTTTAGTTTGGCGCGTTCCAGCATGAGGCGTTCTTTTTTGGTGATCTTCTCAAAAGTACCGTCGCTCTCCTTCTTTTCAATATTCTTCATGTGCTTGATGCTCTTGCGGATCGTGGAGAAATTGGTAAGCATACCGCCTAACCAACGTTCCGTCACATAAAATACGCCCGCGCGCACGGATTCGGCTTTGACGATCTCTTTGGCTTGTTTCTTAGTTCCTACGAAAAGAACCTTTTCGCCGTTCGCCACGATCTTGCTGATCGCCTTGCAGGCATCTTCAAGAGAGGAAACGGTCTTCTTGAGGTCCATGATGTGAATACCGTTCTTTTCCATAAAAATGAACGGTTTCATCTTTGGGTTCCAACGGCGGGTCAAATGACCGAAGTGGACGCCTGCAGTGAGCAGTTCTTCCAGCTTCTGTTTCGGATCGAAAAGGGCTTTTTCCTGAGACATGGTTCTACTCCTTAATGGGTTAACCTACCACTTTTATCTTCTTTGACTGGAATACGCCGGAAGCGTACACCCCCAGTCAAATCAAAAAGTGTGATTAGTGTTAAGATAAATAATAAATAAACGATTAACGTTTCGAGAACTGGTAACGTTTACGGGCCTTCGCAAGACCGTATTTACGACGTTCTTTCATACGGGGATCGCGGCTCATCACACCCAGCGGTTTTAGTGCTTTCTTTAACTCCTCATCCACTTTTACCAGGGCGCGCGCAATACCCAATCGGATCGCGCCGGCTTGACCGGTTTGGCCGCCGCCGCGTACATTCGCGATCACATCATACTTAGCACCCACTTCCACCGCTTTCAAAGGCTCTTCTACGTGTAATTGATGGGATTCGCGCGGAAAAAAAACCTTGATGTCCTTGCGGTTCACTGTGATCTTGCCGTTACCGGAAACCAGCATGACGCGCGCATTGGATGTCTTTCTTCGACCGATTGCAACGATGGTCGTACTCATATAAGCTCCTCGTGTGATTTATATATTAAACTTAAAATTTCAACGGTTCAGGATTCTGTGCGGAATGGGGATGTTTGTCATCCGCATAGACCTTGAGTTTCTTGATCATTTCGCTGCCGAGCCGATTCTTCGGAAGCATACCGTGAATGGCGGCATACAGGATCTTTTCCGGATTGGTACGGATCAGATCTTCGAATTTCTCGACACGATTACCGCCCGGATACATCGTATTGCGTACGTATTCTTTCAGTTTAGCTTTTTTGCCGGTCAACCGGATCTTGGACGCGTTCAGAATGATCACATGATCTCCGCAATCGACATGGGGCGCAAAGTAGGACTTGTTTTTTCCATTCAATATGGTGGCAACCCGGGTGGCAAACCGGCCCAGGGTTTGGTCTGCTGCATCCACGATATACCACTTGCGTTCAATCGTTTCCGCTTTCGGCATCGCTGTTTTAAATGAGATTTTCACGCTTGTACTCCTTATGCATTATCTATAAAAATATTAAACTTATCAGCATTTTGGGCGACCAATATAATAAACACACTTTCAGAATGCAAGAAAATTGTTGAATAATATTTGGGTCAATTCGCCGCGCTCTATTATGTGTTTGGCGTGCGAAAAGAAAGTGAAAATCAATAGCTTGAAAGGTTGCAAAAATCTAATTGACTTTCACGGGAGATTTGATTAACCTTTTTTGTTAATAAGAACCTTTCGAAATTAACATTTACTCAACTTACGTTTTCTATACCCAACACATATAACTTAATTTTTCTTTAGGAGGATTGACAATGGCACTTGATGCACTTGGAATGGTTGAAACAAAGGGCCTGGTCGGCGCAATCGAAGCGGCGGATGCCATGGTAAAGGCCGCCAAAGTAGAACTGATCGGCAAAGAGAAGATTGGCGGCGGATATGTAACCGTGATGGTCCGCGGAGACGTCGGTGCTGTGAAGGCCGCGACGGACGCCGGTGCTGCAGCCGCTGAAAAAGTGGGTGAATTGGTATCGGTGCATGTCATTCCGAGACCGCACCCTGAAGTGGAAATTATTCTTCCCAAAAAAGGCGCGTAATTTAATTTAAGGAAAGCCACGGATGGAAGAACGTGCATTAGGAATGGTAGAAACGCTCGGTCTTGTTGGCGCAATCGAAGCTGCCGATGCGATGATAAAGGCGTCCAATGTCAAGTTGATCGGCAAAGAACTTACAGACGGAGCCATGGTTACGATCAAAGTGGTTGGTGAAGTCGGCGCCGTCCAGGCTTCCGTTGCCGCAGGTGAAGCAGCAGCAAGGCGTGTGGGACAGGTCGTTTCGGTACATATCATCCCAAGGCCCGATGAAATGACCGAGTCAATCGTTTATGAAGACGCGCCCCCGCCAATGCCCTATGAAAACAGTAGCGGCGTAAAAAAAAAACTGAATTAATGACCTTAGCTCAACAGGAGCTATTTCGATCGGTTCAAAAAGACGAATCTATACTCAAGAAAAAGAAATTAACCAAACCTGACGAGGATTATCACTCCTTCAATGTCATAAATTTACGGAAACTCGCCCGAACGATTCCAAACTTCCCTCTAAAAGGCCGTGAAATATCCAAAGCCAACCGGGACGAACTAATCACGGAACTAGAAAAAATATTCAAAGAATAATGAATGACCTCGGATTTACCGGGGTATTTTTTGTACGGTTATACATGCCTAATCCGTTTAAAAAAGTTCGCGGGAAAATGCGGAGGTCCAGTGTTTTCAACCGCATTTTTGCGATCATTTTTCCCGTTATGCTCGCCACCTTAGGTGTTATTGAACTGATCATGCGCTGGATGGATCTCCAGGATCTCCCATACCGTTTGTTTTGGATACTGGTGATTCCCGTCTGTTTTGCCCTGATCTTTTCCTATCTCACCGCCAAGTTTACGGCACAAGAGATCGCCACGCCGATACGTCAGTTCATCGAAAGCGCCAAAGAGATCGCGCGTGGTAATTTTGATCACAAGGTCAATGTGCAGAGCAGCGAAGAGATCATTCAATTGTCGCGCATATTTAACTATATGACGCTCGAACTGAAACGTATATACCAGATCAATATCAATGAAATCATTCGTGAGAAGATAAAAACCGAGGCGATTCTCAGGAATATTGCCGACGGCGTGATCGTGGTCAGCGAACTGGATGAGATCCTGTTGCTTAATGACGTTATTGAAGACTGGTTCAATATCAAGGAAAAGGATGTGCACGGCTGTTCCCTTTCCTTCTTCTTTCCGGAACTTAAATTTTTGACCGCCAAGACCAAACAAAGTAATTCCAACGAGATCTTCAAAGAGGAGGTCGAGATACATCCCGATCATGGCGCTGCGAATATCGTTTTGGCTGCGCATGCGTCAAAGGTCATGGATAATTTTGATTTGATCGCCATCGTGATCGTTTTGCGCAATATCACCAAAGAAAAGGAAGTGGATAAGTTAAAAACCGAACTGGTTCATGTCGTTGCGCATGAACTGCGATCGCCGCTCACTTCCATTGCCGGTTTCAGCGAGATTTTGAAAGACCCTGAATTGCCGGCCGCCACAAAAAAAGAATACGTCGACATCATTCATTACGAATCGGGGAGGCTGGCCGATCTAATCAATAAATTCCTTGATATCAGCCGCATCGAAAGCGGACAAACCCCGCTAACAAAGATACCCGTGGACATAGTAACCGTTATTTCCAATATGCTCACCGTCAACTCCCATTTGGCATACAAAAGGAACATACGTGTACATACGTCTTTCGAATCTGTTCCCCTCGTTTTAGTTGACCCGGATCTGATCGGACAGGTAGCACTGAATTTGTTCTCCAACGCGGTCAAATACAGCCCTGAAAATTCCGAGATCTCAATCACGGTTAAAAGCCAAAAGAAATCGGTACTCGTTGAGGTACGCGATACCGGTTTCGGTATTTCAAAAGAAAACATGAATTATCTCTTTCAGAAGTTCTTCAGGGCAAAAGAAGACAAGAATTTAAAAGATATTGAAGGGACGGGATTAGGACTGGCTTTTGTAAAAGAGATCATTCAGCAGCATGAGGGGAAGATTAATGTCGAAAGTGAATTAGGAAAAGGTTCTTTATTTTCATTCTCCCTACCATGTTACCAGCCCGCAGATCAACAAACTCTTTCGGAAAACGTTCCAGAGCGTGTTACAGGCTGACGCCTTGTGTGCGAATTGGAATTTCCTGGTCCTTATATTGAAGTTGATATAATTTGTAATAGATCCCCCCTTGTGCCAATAATTCCTCATGCGTCCCCCGTTCGCGAATCCGGCCTTTATGCATTACCATAATCTGATCCACGTGCCGTATTGTGGAAAGCCGGTGGGCAATGATAATGGATGTCCGTCCCGCCATCAATTTACCAATAGCGGCTTGAATCAGTTGCTCCGTTTCGGTATCAATACTGGACGTAGCTTCATCCAAAACCAGAATTTTGGGATCGATCACCAGTGCGCGGGCCAGAGAGATCAACTGCCGTTGACCAACGGATAAGGTACTACCTCTTTCCTGGACCGGCTCATCATAACCGCCAGGAAGTGCCGTTATAAAAGAATCCGCACCGACCATTCTGGACGCCGCAATAACCTGTTCACGAGAAATATCCGTTCGCCCCAGACGGATATTATCCAGGATGTTCCCCGAGAACAGAAACACATCCTGGAGAACGACTGCAATGTTCCTGCGAAGCTCGAGTTCTTCCAGTTTTCGGATATCTTTTCCATCAATCAGTATTTGCCCCTGGTTAATGTCATAGAACCTGGAAACTAAATTGATAATGGTACTTTTTCCCGCCCCGGTCGCACCTACCAGCGCAATACTCTGTCCCGGTTCGACAATAAAACTCACATCTTTGAGTATATAATCCGACTCGGATTTTACATGCTTTGTATCGTATGCAAAATATACACTTTTGAATTCGATCCGGCCGTTGAGTTCGCCTAAGACTTCCGGTTGGCCTTCATTGACGATCTGGCTCGGCGTATCGATCAATTTGAAAACGCGCTCGGACGACGCCATAGCCGTCTGGAGTATATTATACTTGTCGCTCAGATCCTGTATCGGCCTGAAAAACAATTGCGCGTAAAAAATGAAAGCGATCAATTCGCCTTTTGTGATGTTTTGACTCACGATCTCACCGCCGCCGTACCACAAAAGCAGACCGATGGCTGATGAACTGGCAAAATTGATTGCCGGATAGAACCAGGCATAATGGAATATGGAATCCACGTGCGACCGGGTGAGGCTTTGGTTCAGTTCGTCAAATCGTCCAAAATTCTTCTTTTCTCTGTTGAAGATCTGAACGGTACTCACGCCGGTGATGTTTTCCTGAATGTATGAATTGAGCGCCGATATCTTGAGGCGAACTTCCCGGTAGCTGACCCTGACTTTTGTTTTAAATACTACGGAGATGTAGAAAATAAAAGGAAGGACGATGAGCGTGACTATTGTAAGTTTTGTGCTGAGCGTAAACATGAATACGATGATGCCTAACAGTAGAAAAAGATCGCCGAAAAGGTACACGAGCCCCGATGTAAACATCTCATTCAGCGACTCGATATCCGAAGTGACACGCGTGATAAGGCGTCCAACTGGATTACGGTCGAAAAATTGCAGATGCAGCCCTTCCAAATGTGCATACAATTTCATTCGCAGATCGAATATGATCCTCTGCCCCATCAGTTGAGTAAGATAGATCACACTGTATTGTAGAATGAATTCGCCGATCAGCAGACCCACAAAATACAAAGCATAGAGATGCAATCGGTTCAGGTCACCCGTAACAATTGCGTTGTCGATGGCTTCCTGGATGATCTTGGGCCGGTAGGCGCTGAAAGCTTGTGCCGCGATCAGTAGCAGGATAGAGCCTAGTAACATATATTTATAAGGCAGGGCAAACTTCAACAAACGCCGCATCAGGCGTCCATCGTAAGCTTTACCCATGACCTCATCTTCCTGCATACTTACCTGTCTTTAAATTGATTTTTTAATTCCGCCTCTTTGCCTGCAACCGACAGTACGAATGAATCCGGACTAAGATATTTTTGGGCGACTAATTGAATATCCGTTTTGGTCACCTTTTCGATAAACTCTGTTTCATAGTCCAGGTAATCGAGTCCCAGTCCGTAGAATTCAGACATTTCAAGATAAGCCGCTTCGTTCTCAATGGTTTCAATGCGGAACGGGAAATGCCCCTTAAAAAAATTCTTAGCGTCCTGGATTTCTTCATCCGTAATTTGCGAATCCTGCATTCTGCGCAATTCGTCTCGAATCGTTTGGACCGCCAATCCTGCATTTTCTGTTTTGGTCTGCATTCGGACCGAAAAAGTACCTCCTAACAACCGATGGGACATCGAAGAATATACGGAGTATGCCAGTCCGTACTGCGTCCGGATACGATGGGTCAACCGCGAAGTGAGTCCTGAACCGCCTAGAATATAATTCATAATCAGGGAGGCATAATGGTCATCCGATTTACGTTTTGAGGCAATGTTACCCATACATATATTCGCTTGTGTAATATCACGTGGAATAAAATGCAATTCGTTGAGGCTTTTTTTCATTACTTCGGTGCATTGGGCACGCTCGATTTTCGTTGCCGGAAGATCAAAATAACTTTGTATGAGTTTCAAAAGTTTTTCGGTATCAATATCTCCGACAGCCGTTAAAATGATGTTTTGCGAAACCATGATGTTCTTATGCTGCGATAATAAGTCATCACGTGTCAAACCTGCCAACGTGTGCTCATACCCGTCCAGGGAAAATCGATACGGGTGGTTTTGATAAACGGTCTCATTGAATTTATCCGCTGCAACCTGAGCCGGCTGATCGGCCTTACGTCTTAGCGCGGCTAAAGCCGTACGGCGAACCCGTGCGATCTCATTTTCTGGAAAATCAGAATGAAATAGCAGATCGGCGGCCGTATCCAAGCTTTGTTCGAAATATTTACTTAAACAAGACAATGAAAAAAATACGGCGTCGTAATGCGGGCTGAACTGAAGCGACGTTCCCATAAAATCCAACTCATCCGCAATCGCAACTGCCGAACGGGTCGGCGTACCCGCTTTTAAAAGAAGGCACAACATTTTCGAGAGACCCAACTGATCGTCTTTTTCCAGGAGTGC
>CAZHUW010000003.1:42217-45323 GCA_964535295.1 uncultured Bacteroidota bacterium | reverse complement strand
CGGTTCTTCGCCCGTAAGGTTATCGCTGTCATCCTGCCATTTCCCGGCGCGATACGCATGAATGATGAATTTTTCAGTTGGCCGATTCATGATTTCGGTTTGAGGGTTAGTGCGACTTGAATACATCATAAGGATACTTAATTTAGCAATAAAAGAAAAGAGGGATGCCGCATTAAAAGAGGGTCTGAAACAAAAAATATTCATATCTCAACGGGCAGTCAATTATTATTAAAAAACCTTGTTTTTATATACCTTGTTCTATATATTTGGCGCACTTTCGTTAAAATGAGCTAATGTGTTGATTTTTTTAAGTTATAAACGCGGAGACGTATGATCGATGATGTGGAAGTCATGTTTAAAAAAGAAAGTGAAACGATCGTGAAATTAAGAGAAGACATTCGGAATATCGCTATTATCGCGCACGTAGATCACGGAAAAACCACGCTGGTCGACAAAATGCTCCAGCAGACCGGAGCGTATCGCGATAACCAGAAGATCACCGACCGCGTTATGGATTCCAACGATCTCGAACGTGAACGCGGCATTACCATTCTCGCAAAAAACACTTCCATTCGTTATAAAGAAACCAAGATCAACATCGTGGATACGCCCGGCCATGCCGACTTTGGCGGCGAAGTGGAACGTATCCTGAAAATGGTCGACGGCGTTTTGCTGCTCGTTGATGCATTCGACGGGCCGATGCCGCAGACGAAATTCGTTTTGAAGAAATCGCTCGAGCTGAACCTGACCCCGATCGTCGTGATCAATAAGATCGACCGTCCCGGCGCCCGCCCGCATGAAGTGCTCGACGAAGTATTCAGTTTATTCCTGGAACTCGGAGCCAATGATCATCAGCTGGATTTCACGACGATCTATGCCTCGGCCAAACAAGGATATGCGAAATACGAACTGGATCAGGAAAGCGACAATTTGGATCCGCTTTTTGATTCGATCGTTTCCACCATTCCGCTGCCGCCGGGCGACAAAGAATCTCCGTTCCAAATGCTGGTGACGAATATTGATTACTCGGATTTTCTTGGACGGATCTCCATTGGCCGCATCACCCGCGGATTGGTCAAGCTCGGCCAGCAGGTTACGGTCATCAAAAAGGACGGAAGTCAGTATAACGGCAAAGTGGTGAAACTGTATGTTTTCGAGAAATTAAAACGTGAAGAAGTTGATGAAGCTTATGCCGGTGAAATAGTATCCATTGCAGGATTAGAAGAGATCCAGATCGGCGAAACGATCGCAGATCCGAAGAATCCCGAAGCCCTCGACCCCATTCATGTGGACGAGCCGACCATCTCGATGAATTTCATCGTGAATAATTCTCCTTTTGCAGGGCAGGATGGAAAATTCGTCACTTCCCGCCATTTACGCGAAAGATTATATAAAGAACTGTTATCCAATCTGGCGTTGAAGGTGGAAGATACCGACAGCATGGACACGTTCAAGGTTTCCGGCCGCGGCGAATTGCATTTATGTATCCTGATCGAAACGATGCGGCGCGAAGGGTATGAATTCCAGGTCTCGCGTCCCGAAGTTATCCTGAAGAAAATGGACGGCGTGATGATGGAGCCGATGGAATATCTGGTCATTGATGTGCCGGAACAATACATGGGCGTCGTGATCGAAAAACTCGGCAAGCGTAAAGCGGAAATGAAGAACCTCATTCACCTTGAGAACAAACAGGTGAAGATCGAGTTTGTAATTCCGGCGCGCGGACTGATCGGCTATCGCGGCGATTTCCTGACCGATACGCGCGGCACGGGCGTGATCTATCATAATTTCCATGACTATCAGCCGTATAAAGGCGACATTCCGGGCCGCAGCAACGGCGTGATGATATCGATGGAAAATACGGAAACGTCCGCCTTTGCATTATGGAATCTGCAGGAACGCGGTATGCTGCTCGTGGGGCCGACCATTCCGGTATACGAAGGCATGATCGTTGGCGAGCATTCGCGCGATAATGATATTGTTGTGAATGTGGGCAAAGGAAAAAAATTAACGAATATGCGCGCATCGGGAACCGATGATGCCGTTCGCCTTGACACGATCCATCCGCTGAGCCTCGAGGATTATATCGAATTTATCAATGACGATGAATTGGTGGAAATAACGCCGCTGAATTTGCGCCTGCGGAAGAAATTGCTCAAGGAGACCGACCGGCGCAGAGACGAACGAAGGAAAAGGGATTAACACATTGAACATTTAACATTGATCATTGTTCAATGTTAAATGAACGAATGAGATTTATGTTCAACGATCTTTCACTGAAAATAGAAGGCGTTTTCCGCAAGCTGGGCGGACGCGGTTCGATCAACGAAAAGAATATCTCCGATGCGTTGAGGGAGATCCGCGTTGCTTTACTGGAAGCGGATGTGCATTTCAAGGTCGTCAAAGATTTTATCGACGCCGCGACGGCCAAGGCCATGGGGCAGGAGGTGCTGCGCAGCGTAAGCCCGGGCGAACAATTTGTCAAGATCATCCATGACGAATTGGTGGCAACGCTGGGCGGCGAAAATAAGCCGATCAAACATGCGGGCATTCCGCCGACGGTCATCATGGTCGTGGGCCTTCAGGGTTCGGGTAAAACCACATTCAGCGGCAAGCTTGCTCAGTATATGATCAAGCGCGGCAAACGTCCGCTGCTCGTTGCCGCCGACGTATACCGCCCTGCCGCCGCAGAACAATTGAAAGTTCTGGGCCAATCGCTCGATGTTTTGAGTTTTACACCCGCAGAAGCCGGGACGAACGATCCGGTTAAGATCTGTTTTGACTCCATCACCTACGCCCGCCAGCATAATAAAGATGTTGTGATACTCGATACCGCCGGCCGCCTGCATATCGACGACGCGCTGATGACGGAACTCGAGCAGATCAAGTCCAAAAGCAAACCGAACGAGATTTTGTTTGTTGCCGACGGTATGACCGGGCAGGATGCCGTTAATACGGCGAAAGAATTTTCTACAAGGCTCGATTTTGACGGCGTTGTATTGACGAAACTGGACGGCGATGCGCGCGGTGGTGCGGCCCTCTCGATCCGGAATATCACCGGCAAGCCGATCAAATTCATCGGTACCGGCGAGAAACTGGATGCGAT
>CAZHUW010000003.1:37736-42117 GCA_964535295.1 uncultured Bacteroidota bacterium | reverse complement strand
AAAAACCTGAATATTGACGATAAAATGCTGGTTCGCATGGAAGCGATCGTTTCCTCCATGACGGTCAAGGAACGCGTTCGCCCTCAGATCCTCGACGGGCGCAGGCGCATGCGGGTGGCTAAAGGGAGCGGGACCTCCGTACAGGATGTGAACCGGTTATTGAAACAATTTGTGGATATGCAGAAAATGATGAAGAAAATGGGCAAAATGAACCCATCGGAACTGATGAAAATGATGCCTTTTGGGAAGATGTAGAGTAATTCGACACAGATCAAAAAAATGTTGATTATGTGTATTGAATTTAATAAAATTATGACCCTTAGAGACTGTATATAGAAAAAATGTTAACTTTATATATTTCACTATTTCAAACGGAGGATATCGAACTTGGTTAAATTAAGAATGCAACGAGGCGGGAAGACGCACAGACCTTTTTACAAGATCGTAGCGGCGCACGGTACCCGTAAACGCGACGGCGAGTATATTGAACGGATCGGCAGTTACGATTCTATTACAACGCCCCCGAAGATCACCATTGATGAAGCGAAAGCGCTGAAGTGGCTCCTGCAGGGTGCGCAGCCTTCGGATACCGTCAAAAGCTTATTCCGCAGAGCCGGCATATTGCACAAGTGGAGACTGACGGCCAAAGGTATGGCTGCGGACGCCATTCAGGCCGAGATGGAAAAGTGGCGCGCGAAACAAGGTGAAAAAGCCGCCGCCAAACGCGTGAAAAAGACCAAAGCGTTGAAGAAGAAAACAGAGAAGAAATCGGAACCGGCTGCACCGGCCGCTGAATAATACCATAGATGACGTCTCCCGTTCGACGGGATTATTACTTAGTGCGAAAGAACCGAAACTCTAACTTGTAAGGAGGCATGGCGATGCAGAACTTCATTGAGTTCGTAGTCAAACACCTGGTTGATAAACCGGAAGAGGTCGTGGTGACGGAGGTGGATGGAGAAAGAGTTACCGTTTTCGAACTGAAAGTCGGACAAGGCGATCTGGGAAAAGTGATCGGCAAACGCGGCCAAAACGCCAAAGCGCTTCGCACGCTTCTTGCCGCCGCCTCGGCGCGCGCAGGAAAACGAGCCGTTCTGGAAATCCTAGAGTAAGCATTTTGTGAATGCGAGGAACCTGTATCAAATAGCGCGAATTTTACGTGGGCACGGCATCAAAGGCGAATTGAAGTTCGCTTCGATCAACCGGCACTTTGATAAGATTGACCCGGCCGCAGTCATGTTTTTGGAGGACCGGTTTCAAAAGATACTGGAAGTTCATATAGAAAAATTGCGGTTCCATCAGACGGAAGGAATAATAAAGTTTAAAGAGATCGGCGATCGAACGGAAGCCGATAAGTTTTCAGGCGGATACTTGCTCATTGACAAGACGGATTTACCCAAACTGCCGCGGCAGGAATACTATATCGATGATCTCATCGGTATGGATATCGTCGATGAGAGCGGGACTAACAGAGGCACCCTGACCAATGTGTTTTCCCAGGCGGCATATGATATTTACGAAATACAGCACGACGGTAAAAAAAGCCTCGTTCCCGGCGTGGAGGAATTCGTGACCGATATCAATATAAAGAAAAGAACGATCACGCTGCATGTGATCGAAGGTTTGTTAGATTAGCCTCAAAAAGGCAATGTTCATTTAAAATTCGGAAACTATGCCGTTACGGATCGACATCATTACCGCATTCCCATCCATGATGGATGAAGCTTTTTCCTACAGCATTGTAGGGCGGGCAATGAAGCGTGATCTGGCGGTGATAGTGAATCACGATTTACGCAGGTATACCGACGACAAGCACCGCACGATCGACGACACGCCTTACGGCGGCGGAGGCGGGATGATATTGCAGGCGGAGCCGGTCTTCCGATGCGTCGAGGATCTGTTTCAGATACCGCCGGTCACGAGGGAAGATCATCTCCGGCAATACCTGGACGGATCGACGGAAGTGATTATGCTGTCACCACAAGGTGAAACCTTCACACAGAAAAAGGCTGTGGAGCTTTCGCTCAAGTCGAGACTGGTATTTATCAGCGGTCACTATAAGGGTATTGATGAACGGGTACACGAGAAGCTGGTCACGCAAAGCCTTTCCATCGGTGACTTTGTTTGCAGCGGCGGGGAATATCCGGTGATGGTCATGGTGGATGCGATCGTCAGGCTGATCCCCGGTGTTCTCAGTGACGCGGCATCGGCGCTGTCGGATTCGTTCCAGGACGATCTTCTGGATTGTCCTTATTATACACGGCCGGAAGAATTTCGCGGAATGAAGGTTCCGAATGAGCTTTTGTCCGGTAATCATGCGGAGATCCGGAAATGGCGAGAGAATATGAAACACGAAGCAACGAAGAAATTAAGACCCGATCTGTGGGATCGGAACAATAAAGAATAAAAATAATAATTCATTTTATATTATCGGAGGACAGTTACATGAATAAGGTTGATGCATTCACGGCGTTCCAGATCAGGAACGATATCCCGGATTTCAGTCCCGGAGACTCGGTAGCCGTGCAGGTCAAAGTGATCGAAGGCGACAAAGAACGAATTCAGACATTTGAAGGCGTGGTTATACAAAAACGCGGCAGCGGCATTCACGCGAGCTTCACCGTTCGCAAAATTTCCAACGGCGTCGGCGTAGAGCGTATATTTTTGACCAATTCTCCCCGTATTGCGTCGGTGAATGTGGTCCGTAAAGGCCGTGTGCGCCGCGCCAAACTGTTCTACCTGCGCGGACGCACCGGAAAGAGCGCCCGTGTCAATGAACAGCTGGAAGGTGCAGCGGTATCCGAAGGGAAACCGGCGGAAGTTACGCCGAATTAGTTCATAATTTTGACCATTCGAAAGGGTATGCCAAGCATGCCCTTTTTTTTTCTTAGGTTGTCATACGGACTATGCTACAGATCATATATCCCTATATCTCCATTCTTCGTCCGGTTAATATTCTCATTTCTTTTGTTGCGGTTTATCTTGTGTTATGGATCTCTGAAGGGCGTCAAAATCCGCAGGCCTGGATAAGCGCTTTGTATGCGGCGATTTCAGCGAGCCTGATTTGCGGCGGTTCGAATATTATCAACGACCTCTTTGACATCGATATCGATAAGATCAATCGGCCGGACAGAGCCATGGCTCAGGGCATCATAACCAAACGACAGGCAATTATTTATTGGGTGCTGATCAATATCGCCGGACTCGTATTCGGTGCGCTCATCAGTTTGGAATGTTTCGGGATCGCCCTGTTTTCGGTTTTCCTTTTGTACGTCTACAGTTCGCATCTTAAACGGACGCCCCTGCTGGGGAATCTGACCGTGAGTTTTTTTACCGGGCTGGCATTTATCTATGGAGGTATTGCAGTCGGTTATCCGGAAGCGGCGCTGGTGCCGGCGATCTTTGCTTTTTTGTTCCATCTGGGACGGGAGATATTGAAGGATATCGAAGACATCGAAGGAGACCGGTGTATGTCCGCGCGGACATTTCCCATTGTTCACGGCGTACCGAGAGCGCTGTTACTGACAACCGCCATCTTCATGGTTTTGATCGCGGTCACCTTTTCAGCTTATTTATACGAAATCTATGGCGCTCTTTACTTTTGGGTCATTGCCGTTGGGATGTATCCCGCTATCTTGTATACGATAATTTCGATGTGGAGGGATATGTCAAAAGAAAATTTACGCCGTTTGAATATATTGTTAAAAGTAGAGATGTTTGTCGGCCTTTTTGCCATCTATTTGGGATAAGAGAATTAAACATGAGTATCATTTTTGACGAGAGCGAATTACATCCTCGCGTGAATTTTTCGACAAAGGCTGCATCGGACGAACTCCGGTATGACCGAAGAGATGAAAACGATCTCGGTCTGACGGGCGACGAGAAAATACTGATTGACCTGTTCAGAAGGTTGTCGGTTGATCAAAAGGATCAGATCCTGTCGCAAGTACGGAACTTTTCAGAATCCGGCGAACCGGAAAAGAAAATCAACCTGCTGAAAGCGATCGAAGAGTCCACCCACACCGTGGCAAACGAAAAATTGGCGGATATTATCAGGGACATTGTTCGCTAGCCGCTTTATAGGTTCCGCAAAAAAATATTGAATGTGCGGCTCTTTTTTGTTAAACTACCCGTTACCATTCGAGGTAAAGAGAACCTATCTTAATGAAAACAATTGTTTTAGTGACCGGAGCCAGTAAAGGCATAGGTGCCGCGAATGTGAAACTGTGGGTCAAGTCCGGTGCTCAGGTGATCGCTCTTTCGCGCAACAGGAAGAATTTAGAATCATTATTAAAAATATTTTCAAAGAAACAGGTTTTCCCGATTGTGTGCGACGTGAGTTCGCCCGAGTCGGTTGAAGCGATGCAAAGGACTGTCAGAA
>CAZHUW010000003.1:0-37636 GCA_964535295.1 uncultured Bacteroidota bacterium | reverse complement strand
GTGTGCGACGTGAGTTCGCCCGAGTCGGTTGAAGCGATGCAAAGGACTGTCAGAACGAATTTCAAGAGGCTGGATGTTCTGATCAATAATGCCGGCGTCGGTTATTTTGAACCCATTGCCAAAACGTCTTTAGAGCATTGGCGATCGACCATCGACGTGATCTTAACGGGAAGTTTTCTTGTGACTCAAGCCATGCTGCCGCTGTTGAAGGCCAGCAGGAAAGCGCATATTTTTAATATTTGTTCCACCGCCAGCAGAAAGGGGTTTACGAACTGCGGAGCATATGCGGCGGCGAAATTCGGTCAACTGGGATTTACAGAAGTTTTGCGCGAGGAGATGCGTCCTTTGAAAATCAAGGTTACAGCCGTTATCCCCGGCGCAGTGGATACGCCTTTTTGGGATGATCAATCATCCGGCTTTGACCGAAAAAAAATGCTGGGCCCGGACGATGTCGCAGAGGCAATCCAGTACGCCTATAAGCAGACAAAGAACAATTTAGTTGAAGAAATAATCCTGAAGCCATCCCACGGCGATTTTTAACGAAAGAGGTTGTAATGACAGAGCCCCTTACCTCCGCGAAAACGGCAGAAGCGCTTGACGAGGAAACGCCAAGGCGTCAGACCCGCGTGTTGGTTGTGGACGACGACGACGACGGGCTTTATATTCTAAAACTCCTGCTGTCCAAAATGAAATACGAAGTACACACGGCTAAGGACGGCGAAGAAGCTCTTCAAAAAGCCGAAGCCCTGGTACCGGATATCATTTTGCTGGATGTCATGATGCCGAAGCTCAACGGTTTTGAAGTATGCAAACGCGTCAAAGCGACACCGGAAGGAATGTACATTCCTATCATTCTGCTGACCGCAAAAAGCGAACTCATGAGCAAGATCGAAGGTCTGGACTGCGGCGCGGATGAATATCTGACAAAGCCGTACGATATGAGCGAACTCACGGCGCGAATCCGCTCTATGCTGCGTATCAAACAACTTAACGATTCCTTGCGCAACGCAAATAAACAATTGGAAGAACTGTCGGTCACCGATGAACTTACCCGGTTATATAACCGCCGCTACATCAATAAAAAATTAGAAGATGAGTTCCGCCGTGCGCAACGTTATAAACGGCCATTATCCTGCGTCATGTTTGATGCGGATCATTTCAAAGATGTGAACGATACTTACGGGCATAAGTTCGGCGATCTTGTACTCAAAGAAATTTCAGCGATCATCCAGGAAACCGTTCGTTTGGTTGATATTTGCGGAAGGTTCGGCGGCGAAGAATTCATTGCGTTGTTGCCGGATACCGATCTTGAAAATGCTTTGATCCTTGGTGAACGTATTCGCAAAAAAGTCGAATCCCACGAATTCAAAGATGAGAATCACACGATCCACAAGACCATCAGTATCGGTATTTCATCCGTGCCTGATGATATTATCAAGGATGAATTCCAGATGGTGGAATGGTCGGACAAAGCCCTCTATCACGCAAAGAACAGCGGTCGAAATAAGGTCGTGCTGTATTCGGAGCTGGACGAATTTAAAGAATTCAAAACGCGATGAAAACGCGCGCCCAGATCACCGTCACGGGATTGGTGCAGGGCGTAGGATTCCGGTGGTTTGTCCAAAAACGCGCTGCAGAACTGAGCTTGCGGGGATTTGTAAAGAATCTGGATAACGGTGATGTATATGCCGAAGCGGAGGGCGAGAAGGATATAGTCGAAGCGCTCATTGAAAAAATAAAAAAAGGCCCCTCATTCTCCCGCGTGAAAGATGTCCGCATTACCTGGAAAGAACCTGAAAACGCAGCCGGTGATTTCTTCATATCTGACTGAATGGATTATGAATTACAAACAGTTTATTCGCAGTGTTCCCGATTTTCCTAAGGCGGGGATCAACTTTAAAGACATCACGACCCTGGTCAAAGATGCAGGGGCGTTGAAAAATTCTTCGCGTGAACTTGCGGATCAATTTCGCGATGCGAAGATCGATGCCGTAGCGGGCATCGAGTCGCGCGGATTCATTTTCGGCGCGATGATCGCCGGAGAATTAAATGTCGGGTTAATACCGGTGCGCAAACCAGGAAAATTGCCGGCGGAAACGGTTTCCGCATCGTATGAACTTGAATACGGTAAAAACGTTCTGCACATGCATACCGATGCCATCGCAAAAGGACAGAGGGTCCTGATTGTCGACGATCTCCTTGCAACCGGCGGCACGCTTCGTGCGACCTGTGAATTGGTCGAGAAATTAGGCGGACTCGTTGCCGGGATCGCAGTGGTGATCGAATTGACATTCTTATCGGGACGGGAAAAATTGAAACCTTACCGCGTTACCTCCTTAGTTACATACGACCAAGAATAGAGCTCCATGCCCATTTACGAAGAACGATATCCCGCAGAATTCTGGTTCAGTTGTTATTCCCACTTCGAGATGGCCGGTACAGCGGAACTCTCTGCCGCGAGGCTCACCGAAGATAAACGCATGGTGTTCTATGATGTCGAGACCCAAAAACGTGCCGATGAAGTAGGCGGTTGGGACCGAGCGGACCTGATGCTTATTTCCATCGCCGTGACCTTTTCCGAAGCGGATGGATTCAAGGTCTGGTACGAAAAAGACACACGCGACATGATCCGCTACCTATCGGAATTCGATCTCGTTGTTTCGTTCAACGGAAATAATTTCGACAGCAAAGTGTTATCGCATTACGGTGATGTGTCAGTTCTAAATCAGAGATCGTTTGACGTGGCGGAATATCTCAGCGCCCGGCTGAAACACCGTATCCGCCTGGAGAGCGTTGCCGCGGCTACTTTGGGTGCCGGCAAAAGCGCGGACGGTCTGCTTGCTTTGCAGTGGTGGAAAGAAGGCCGCGTGGATGAGATCATCGAATATTGTAAACAAGATGTCAAAGTTCTCAGAGATATAGTGGAGTTCGGAAAAGAACACGGGTTTGTCTTATACAACGATACGGAACAGAATGCCGTCAAAGTGGCGGTAGAATGGTAATGAATGGTTCTTGAAAAAGAGAAATTTCTGATCATTGTCAAGAGCGGCGCTCTGAAACCGCAGCAGAGAACGTTGTCGCTTAACGGCCAGCCTTGGGAAATTGAGTGGAGTACATCATCCAATGTCCCGATGAGCATTGATTTTTTCAATATGACCGTCGGCAAATATTCGCGTGCCGGCGAGGGGCAGGCGGACACCAAAAAGATAGAAGAATATTGGCGTGTTACAGGCATTCCGGGACATGCGCGAAAAATACGATACGGATCCAATGTTCCGGATGCAACATCCACTTCCGCCAAACCGGTGGAAGACGGCATATTTGTAGTCAAGATCACCGGTATGTCCACCATCACAGAAGGACTTCATGCGGAAAGCGGGGCAGGCCTGGCTGTCATTAAATTAGTGCAAGGCATTGCCGATACACTTACTGACCCGGTCTCCGGAGGTGTTGAATCCAAAGTTGCCCGCAGTGATCAGCCCGTTGTTATAACCAATGAATTGCTTATGAATCTCCTCGACCTCTCCGAAGAGGAAGACCGCAAAGATGCACGATGAGGACCCCGCTATTTTCCGATAAATTCGGCATAACCTGCTTGATACTTACATCCATTGTATGTATATTTTTATAATTAGGCCGATTCGATCCCTAAGAATTCAGATAATGCCAAAGTCAGGAAATAATTTATTTTCATATAGAAAGGAACGGTTTTAATGTCCGGATCTGTTAAGAAACTGGATGAGGTCACGATTCGCCTTGCCGGCGATTCCGGCGACGGCATGCAGTTGGTGGGAACTGAATTGACGAATACGTCCGCTTTGTTCGGGAACGACGTAGGCACTTTACCCGACTATCCTGCGGAAATTCGCGCGCCGATAGGCACTCTGGCCGGGGTGAGCGGATTTCAGCTTCACATAGGCAGTTACGATATTCACACACCGGGCGACGAAGTGGATGTATTGGTAGCAATGAATCCCGCCGCTCTGAAAGCGAATATCAAATCGCTAAAGCCGAACGGCGTTCTCATAATTAATGCGGAAAGCTTTGATGAAAAGGGGTTGAAGCTGGCCGCCTGCGCAACCAATCCGTTGGACGACGGGTCCTTGGACGGCTTCCAGACTTTCAAAGTACAGATGGAATCGCATACCAAAGCTGCTTTAAAAGATACGGGACTTGATTTCCGGGAAATGGAACGCAGTAAGAATTTCTTTGCCTTGGGAATGATCTATTGGCTTTTCAACCGTCCCATGGACACGACGATCAAATTCCTTCAGGAAAAATTCTCTAAAAAACCAAAACTGGCTGAAGCGAATATTCTTGCGTTACGGGCGGGACATTCGTACTGCGCCGCGACGGAAGCTTTTGTTCACTCATACGAGGTTCAGCCTGCAAAATTACCTCCGGGTAAGTACCGGAACCTGGGCGGTAACGAGGCTACGGCACTAGGATTTATTGCCGCAGCGCAGAAATCGGGTTTGGAACTATTTTTGGGATCGTACCCGATCACGCCTGCGAGTGATATTCTGCATACGTTGGCCAAATATAAGAATTTCGGTGTAAAAACTTTTCAGGCGGAAGACGAGATCGCGGCGGTAGCGGCAGCGATCGGCGCATCTTTTGCCGGCGACCTCGCGATCACCAGTACTTCCGGTCCGGGACTCTGTCTGAAAAGCGAGGCGATCAATCTGGCCGTGATGGCGGAACTGCCTCTCGTCATCATTGACGTGCAGAGAGCCGGGCCGAGCACCGGCCTGCCAACGAAGACGGAACAATCGGATCTGCTCCAGGCTATGTACGGACGAAACGGCGAATCGCCGATGCCGGTCATTGCGGCATCCCGCCCGGGCGATTGTTTTGAGACGGCCTATGAAGCGTCGCGTATTGCTATTAAATATATGACGCCGGTCATCCTCCTCACGGACGGTTATATCGGCAACGGTGCGGAACCCTGGCGTATCCCTGATCCGAATTCACTGCCTGCTTTTATTGCCAAGCACCCAACTGCAAAAGAAGGATTTGCGCCTTATTTGCGCGACGAAAAAACTCTGGCAAGACCGTGGGTCATTCCCGGCACGCCGGGGTTGGAACACCGCATCGGCGGACTGGAAAAGAAAAGCGTTACCGGAACGGTCAATTACGAACCCGAAAACCACGATTACATGTGCCGCATCCGGGCAGAAAAAGTCTCCCGTATTGTTGACGATATCCCTCCCACGGAGATCTTCGGCGATGCGTCGGGCGAATTGCTGGTGGTCGGCTGGGGAGGTACGTACGGCGCGATACGCACGGGCGTTGAACGTTCTCAACAAAGAGGAATGAAAGTTTCCCGACTGCATCTCCATTGGATCAATCCGTTCCCGAAAGATTTCGGAGAAATTCTTAAACGCTTCAAACAGGTTTTGGTGCCCGAAGTTAATTTAGGCCAATTGGTCAAACTCATTCGCGCGGAATATTTGATCGATGCGGTGAGTTTAAGTAAGATCACGGGGCAGCCTTTTACGGCGGGCGAAATTGAAAGAAAAATCGCTGAGATGTTGTCTAAGAAGTAATTATAAAAAACCATTGAACAAGATTGAAACAGGAGTATAGATGAGTACCGTAACTGAAAAACCGACGATCAAACTGGCTAAGAAGGATTTCGAGTCCGATCAGGATATCCGGTGGTGTCCGGGTTGCGGGGACTATTCTATTTTGGCGACGGTTCAGCGGACCTTGCCGGAATTTTCTCTGAATAAAGAGAAGTATGTGTTCGTGTCGGGGATCGGGTGTTCCAGCCGGTTTCCATATTACATGAATACCTACGGATTTCATACGATCCATGGCCGCGCACCTGCAATTGCAACCGGAATCAAAGTTGCCAATCCGGATCTCAATGTCTGGGTGATCAGCGGAGACGGTGATTCACTGAGTATTGGCGGCAATCATTTTATTCACGTTCTGCGCAGGAATCTGGACATCAAATATCTTTTATTTAATAACCGCATATACGGATTGACCAAGGGGCAATATTCGCCGACCTCCGAACACGGGAAAGTTACCAAATCAACGCCGATGGGTTCCCTCGAGCATCCCTTCAATCCGATCGCCGTTGCGCTGGGAACGGGCGCCAGTTTTGTCGCGAGGGCGATGGATCGTGATCCGAAAAATATGCAGGACGTGATTCGGGCGGCGCACAATCATCGGGGAACCGCTTTTGTGGAAATATACCAAAACTGCAATATTTTTAACGACGGCGCATTTGATTCGTTGACGGACAAAGAGACCAAACTTGATAATACGGTTTTACTGGAACACGGGAAGCCTTTGGTTTTCGGGAAAGCACGTAATAAGGGTATCCGACTGAATGGTTTTAAACCGGAAGCGGTGAATCTGGATGAGGGAAAATATTCCGTCAGCGATCTTCTGGTCCATGATGCGCATACGCATGAACCTACATTGGCTTTCATTTATAGCCAAATGACCGAGGACCCGGGTCTGCCGACGCCGATCGGGGTATTTCGTTCGGTTTCAAAAGGTAGCTATGATCAGGATATGAAAACCCAGCTTGCATTCGCGAAAGAAAAACTCGGTACCGGAGATATTGGCGCCCTGCTGAACAAAGGCGATACGTGGGTGGTTGGATAAATAATAAAATGGCGACTTAAAAACGGTTATAAGAAGGTGTCAGAAATGGGGATTGATGACAACAACGATTAACCTAACCCATGGAGGACCTATGAAAACATCGATTACATTTATGCTCGTTATCGTAACGGGCGTTATGTTGCTGGTGAGTTGTTCCGGCAAACCGGAATGGATCTATTATAGCAACACAAAAGGCGATAATGTCTCTGCCATTTTGCCTGAAAAGGATATCATCTGGTATGGCACTAAAAAAGGCCTTATCAAATACGATCAGAAAACGGAAAAACGAATGGTGTACAATGAATCGTCCGGGTTGTCCGACGGCGACGTCAAGTCGATCGTGAAGGATAAATCGGGCGTGAAGTGGATCGGTACAGCTATCGGTCTCAGCACATTCGACGGCGTCGATGTATGGAATTCGTATGACATCTCAAATCCGGGTTTCCCGTCGAATCTGATCAATGAAGTGACCATTGACGAAAAAGGTACCGTATGGATTGCCAGCGGGGCCGGCGTCGGCCAGTTTGACGGTACGGCGTGGAAAACCTATGATGATAAGAACGGTGTGGTCGATGCGATTGTTAATACCATTTGGATCGGTACACCCTCGGGATTGCAGAAATTCGACGGTACAACATGGACAACGTATGATACTTCCAATTCAAAAATACCTGCTTTGAATATCCGGAACGTACATGTGTCACGCAAAGGAAACGTTTGGATCGGGTCTTCGCGCGGTATTGTTCGGTTTGATGGAAAAAATTCGGAGAATTACACCACATCTAATTCAGGATTACCTGATAATATTGTAAAGGGATTTGCGATCGACGCCAACGATACCAAGTGGATCGGTACGACCAAAGGTCTTGCAAAATTTGACGGAACGACATGGACAGTTTATAACACCGGTAATTCTGATATTCCTTCGGACAGGATCAATGTTGTTGCGGTCGATCAATACAACAATATCTGGATTGGTTTTGAAGGTGCAGGTGTTTGTGTCTTCAAAGAAGGCGGCGTGGAACTCGAAAAGTGATGCTTAGGTATAAGGATGATCTGAATCAGAAAATATCAATGAGTCAACATAAGCAAAATAGAGAGAAACTGATCCTGAAGTATGTGGTGAAGAATTTCATCGATACCGGCTCCCCGATCGGATCGGAATATATTTCCAGGAAACTGCCCCTGGATCTTAGCGCGGCAACCATACGTAATATCATGAGCGATTTGGAAGAACAAGGGTATTTACGTCACCCGCATACATCGGCCGGCCGGGTTCCTACCGACAAAGGTTACCGCATGTATGTGAACGAGATGGTGGACCTGGAAGAACTCACAGCCGATGAAGAACGGCTCATGTTGTCGGCCGTACAAGAGATCACGTATAAAATAAGCCGCATCACGAAGGGCGCCGACGATGTTTTATTTTTTTCTTCCAAAGCTCTGGCGGAAATTTCGAATGAACTGGGGATTATACTTTCTCCGCGATTCAATCTCTGTGTATTTGAAAAGCTGAACCTGATATCCGTTGCTTCCGACCGGATTTTGATCGAACTCTGTCTGCGCACCGGTTTTGTGAAAAATGTGATACTGGAAGTGGATTCAAATCTCATGCGGGAAGAATTGCTCCAGATTGAGCGGGTATTGAACGAGCGCCTGAGCGGGCTGACCGTCGCCGATATTCGCCATACGATCTCAGAACGCCTCAAGGATCTTTCGCAGCCGGAATCAGGCCGGCGTCATTTTTTTCATGTTTTTCTTCGCTCATCCGATCAATTGTTTAATTTTGATGATAAGAACCTGCTTACTTATGCCGGTGCCAATAACATTCTTTCCAAACCGGATTTTTCAGACAGCAAAGATCCGTATGCGATTATCCGAATGCTGGAGGAACAAAGCGGTTTTGTTGAAATGCTAAGCGAACGCATCGACGGCGATGGCGTTGCGGTAACGATCGGCGATGAGAATGATATTAAAGAAATGAATGGATGCAGCGTGGTCAAAGCACATTACCGCATAGGGGACGTGACGGGAACGGTAGGTGTGATCGGGCCTAAACGTATGCCGTATGGAAAGATCATTCCACTGGTACGTCATACCGCCAAGCTGCTCGATAAAACTTTGAACCAGAGTTAGGAGAAAACGGTATACCTATGTCTGACGAGATGAATAACAACGGAGAGGAAAAAAGTATTACCAACGAGGAATTGGCGGTCTTAGAACCCAAAACGGAAACCGAATCGGCCGCAGTCTCTGAGGAGCAAAAGGCCGAAAAGCCTTCGGAAGCGGATGCGCTTAAGGACCAGCTCCTTCGAACGCTTGCGGAATTCGATAATTATAAAAAACGTACCCAAAGAGAGATGAGTCAGTTCATGCAAACGGCCAACGAGAAACTGATCATTGACATCTTGCCGTCCATTGACGATCTCGAAAGGGCTGTCAAAGTCTCCAAAGAAATCACGTCCGATGATGCCAAAGTACAGCAGTTTGTTCAAGGCGTCGATTTCATTTACAAAAAACTCATGAAAACGCTTGAAGCTAAGGGCCTCAAAGCGATCGAATCGGTCGGTCAGCCGCTGGATGTGAATTTACATGACGCGCTCATGCAAATCGACGCTCCGGAAAAAGAACCCGATACGATCGTGGACGAACATGAAAAAGGATATTACCTGTATGACAAAGTGATACGTCATGCAAAAGTCATCGTGAGCAAATAATTATTATTTCTACTTGCATTTTCACCAGTGAAAAACTACATTTGCCAGCATTTTTTATGAACGCCCTTGTAGCTCAGTTGGATAGAGCAGCAGTTTCCTAAACTGTTGGTCGTGCGTTCAAGTCGCGCCAAGGGCACAAGGTTATCCCGGATTTTTTACTTAAGGAGCTTGAAGAGGAATGTTAACCCCAAGAAAGAAAATTTCCCGCAAAGAACTGCACAAAGATCCGTTATTGAATAAGATCGCGACGGTATCGGATTATGCGGAAACACATCGCCAGCTGATCACCCGCGCTGTGATGGCTGTGGTCGTTGTCGCGGTGGCTGTGTACGCCTATGTGACCTACCGTCATTCACAGAACGATGAATCGCTTAATAAGTTGGTCTCGGCCGAACAGGTGTATTTTTCGGGGGACTTTCGGGAGGCTATTCGCCGTCTGGAAAAATATTGTACGGAATACGACGGTACAACCGGCGGCGGGATTGGCACCTATTATTTGGCCAATTCGTATTTCAATACCGACCAGTACGATTTTGCGCTTACCAATTATGAAAAATATTTGGACGATTACAGCGACAACGAAGTTTTCAACATATCGTCCATGCTCGGCATCGCCGCTTGCTATGAAGGATTAAACAAATATCAGGAAGCGGTGGGTCAATATGAAGCGACGCTCAAGAAATATCCGGAATCCCATTCCAAAGCCGAAATTATGATGAGTCTGGCCCGCGCTTACCGCACGATGAGTCAACCGGAGAATGCCCGTACATGGTACGGCAAGATTGTTAAAGAATTTCCGGAAAGCAGTCTTTCCCGGGAAGCCAAATCTGCCTTGGAAGAGCTGGGCTCGTAATAAAAAAACATTTCCGAAAAAAATGGATTATTGAATACTTTGTATTTGATAATCCATTTTTTATTTGTAGTTTTTTTACCATGGATTCCAAAAAACTCAATATTGCCTTTCTGTGGCACCAGCATCAGCCTTTTTATAAGACTCTGACGCCGGAGGGAAAAAGTCTTTACCAGATGCCTTGGGTACGCCTGCATGCCGTGAAGGATTATTATGACCTTCCCCGCTGGATGGACGACTTTCCGAATCTGAAACAAAATTTCAATCTCGTTCCGTCGCTCCTGGTTCAGCTTGAAGATTATGTCAACGAAAAAGCCGAAGATCGCGTTATCCAATTGACCTTTAAAAGATCGACGGAACTATCCGAGCCGGACAGGCAAAATATTCTGGGAACATTTTTTTTAGCTAATCCCAAGCACCTGATTTTTCCGCACAAACGTTTTCACGAACTGTGGCAGAAAAAAGAAAAAAAAGAAATATTCTCGGCGCAGGATTTTACCGATTTGCAGGTGTGGTATAATCTGTGCTGGGTCGGTGAATACTGGAAAAAACAGGAACCGTTCCGGTCATTGTTAAAAAAAGCGAAATATTTTACCGAAGAGGACAAGCGCGTTGTGATTGACGGGCATTACCGTATAATGGGTGAAGTGATCCCGCTATATCAAAGGCTTGTCCGGGAAAACAGGATTGAGTTGTCGGTGACGCCTTTCTACCACCCCATACTGCCACTGTTATGCGACTCGGATATTGCGCGCAAACCTGAACGTGAGACACTTGACGCGTCATTTGTTTTCAAACATCCGGAGGATGCGGAATATCACATTCAAAAATCCGTAAATTATTTTGAACAAATATTTGGTTTCAAGCCGGCCGGCATGTGGCCTTCCGAGGGCAGCGTCAGTGAAGAGGCTGTTCATAAGATCGCCGCGGCAGACTTTGAATGGATCGCGACCGATCAGGAGATTCTCGAATATTCGGACACCGTCACGGGAGAAAAGGATATATTAAAGCCGCATGCGTGGCGGCGGGGTAACCGGAATATTTTTCTGGTTTTTCGTGACCACGGATTATCCGACGCGATCGGTTTCAAATATGCTGAAATGAAACCGGATGCGGCGGCGGGCGATTTTATGTCCCGTGTCGAACAGATACGGCACCGTTTGATCGAAAATGAAATCGATCCGTCAACCTGTTTATTGAACATTATATTGGACGGCGAAAACTGCTGGGAATTTTATCCGGACAACGGAGCGCCGTTTCTAAAAACGCTGTACACTAAATTATCCGGAAGCACGAACCTGCGGTCTGTTACGATCGGAGATTTCTTGAAGCTCGTACAAACCCAACAACATACCCTGCCCGAGATCACCCGTCTGCATGCGGGCTCATGGATCAACCACAATTTTGATATCTGGATCGGCCGCCATCAAGAAAAGAATACGGCCTGGCAATATCTGAAAAGTACACGGGATTTTTTGGCTGCCCGTTCAACGGGGGATAAAGCCGGCGAAGTATTGGATGCTGCATGGGAGGAACTCTTTATTGCCGAGGGGAGCGATTGGTTCTGGTGGTTTGGCGACGATCATCAGGCAGAGAATAAAATTGAATTTGACGCCTTGTTCCGTTATCACTTGATCCGTGTATACGATCTCCTTAATGCCACGCCGCCGTCTTATTTATTATCTCCGATTATGTCATTAAAATCTAAGGCTTCGGTTATGACCGAACCGAGCGCATGGATCAAACCGAAAATCGACGGGCGCGTCAGTCATTTTTATGAATGGAGCGATGCGGGATATTACGAGGCACACCTCGACGGTGACACGATGCACATATCGGATCGCTGGATAAAACAGGTCTATTATGGTTTTGACGAGAACCACGTCTACTTCCGTATCGATTTTTTTGAAAAAGTAGCTGAAAAATTCAAAAGTAATGAAGCCTACGCATTACAATTTGATTTTGGCACCGATAGTCGAATGAGCTTTACAGCAACGGGCCGAGGCAGCTCTGAAGTCAAACCGCCGGTACCCCATTGTTTCGGGAAAATTTTTGAAGTTCAGATTCCGCTGGAGACGTTGCGATGCAAACCTCAGGATAAATTAGAACTCACGATATCCGTTCTGGAGGCGGATCGCGAAATCATGCGCTGTCCGTCGCGTCGTCCATTGACGATTACCGTTCCGGATGAATACTCCGATAAATATTTTTGGTCCGTTTAAATCAAATAAAGGAGAAGACAAAGTGGAAAATGTTCCTAATAACTTTTTGGGGATTGAAAGAAAATACAGCGATTATGCTACAGCGAAAGTGGCGGTCCTTCCGGTTCCGTACGAGGCCACAACCAGTTACGGTAAAGGTACGCGTAAAGGCCCTGCGGCGATCATTGCGGCATCACAACTGGTGGAGTTTTACGATGAAGAACTTGACAGGGATTCGATTTTAGGGTTCGGTGTTGCGACGCTCAAACCGGTATCTTTTAAATCGTCCAAAGGTCCCAAAGCACTCAAGATGATCGAAGCCAAGGTTGGAAAAATACTGGATGATAATAAGTTTCCGGTATGTTTTGGCGGAGAACATACTATTACGGCTCCCATCGTGAAAGCTTTTCATACCCGGCTGGGAGATGATTTTTCGGTACTGCAACTGGACGCCCATTCGGACCTTCGCGAAACTTACGGCGGAACACCGCACAGCCATGCCTGTGTGATGAAACGGATTTGGGATTTCAACAAGAATTTAGTTCAGATCGGTATTCGGGCGCAGTGTATCGAAGAACGCCACCTGATCGTCAAAAATCAAATCCATACGTATTATGCGAAAGACATCCATAACCACAGCCGATGGATGGATGAGGCGATCGGGAAACTTAAAGAAAAAGTATATATCACGATCGATTGCGACGGATTTGATCCGAGTATTATTCCGGCCACGGGTACGCCGGAGCCCGGCGGGCTCGGATGGTTCCAGACCCTTGAATTTCTCCGTAAGGTGTGTGCCGCTAAAAAGGTCGTCGGTTTTGATATTGTGGAATTGGCCCCGACCCAGGCATCGCCTATTTCAGATTATAATCTGGCCAAATTAGCTTATCGTCTCATGGGATATATTTTTGCCGGGGACAGGCATGAATAAGAAAATTGCCGTATACTGTTCTTCCAGTGATGCGCTTGAATCGCCATATTATGACATGGCGAGGGAATTAGGCGAATCGATGTGCCGAAACCGTTATGATCTTGTTTTTGGCGGCAGCCGTATCGGTCTGATGGGAACTCTTGCTCGAGCCGTCCATGCGGGCGGAGGAAAAGTGATCGGTGTTATACCCGAGTTTATCCGTAATAAAGGTATAGCCTACGAAGAATCGAATGAATTGATCGTCACGCGCGACATGCGTGAACGGAAAAGCGTGATCGAAAATCTAGCCGATGCCTTCATCGCGCTGCCGGGCGGTTTCGGCACATTGGATGAATTCATGGAGGTGTTGACGCTAAAACAACTGCAGATCCATTCTAAACCCGTTGTTTTGCTTGATGTAAAAGGTGTGTACCGCCAGTTAGAAGCTTTTTTTGAGCTTCTTTACCGCGAACGTTTCGCCAAAAAGGATCATCGGGAATTATATTTTCTGGCCGATAATTGCGGAGCTGTTTTTAAATATTTAGAAGACTACAAACCTTCGGCAGCGCCCGAAAAATGGTTTGGATGAATACGGCGGATTTTTTGATATGGGAAGAGAGTTAATTTTATACTAAACCTAAATTTAACTTGACTTCATATTCAAAAAAAACTAAATTCGTTTTGATTAAATAAAGCCCTTTTCTTATCTATCTTTAATTGCATATGCGGCGGGTTGCTGACAGGCTCTATGCAGGTGCCCGTATTTTCAATACAAAACGAATGTTTGAGGCGATTTATGCAAAAAACTAAAAACCCTGTCCTGTGGATTCTTTCGGTATCAATTGTGATGGGGCTGGGACATATTACTGCCGGTCAGGCTGTGGCGCAAAAATCGGATAAAGAAATCCGTGAAGAATACCGTACGAGCGTCAGTCAATATATCCAGAGTTTGGATGAAAGTTTCGCCTACCGTTATCTGGATAACGAAGTTATCGTATTGGATATGATCTCTTCAATCCGCAGCGAATTCAAATTCCGGAAGGATAAGAAAGCCCTCAAAGTAGCCGGTGGATCCAAGATTACACTCCCCCTTTCAAGAGATTCTATTCGGGCCAAATTGAAAACCGTTCGGGACAATCTTGATCTGATGAAGAAGAAAAATTACCTGATGCCGGGATATACCAGTCAGGCGGGCCTGAATGAATTGCATATGGAGTACCAGAAGTTGTACGGAGTGGACCATGAACTTACACGGCTCGAAGCATTGGGCGTTCGGAATCAATTGATCAAGACCGGTGAAAACGACCAGATTCGTTCCATGTTCGACCGCCAGTTAAAACAAGCTTTCAAAAGATTCAAAGAGGGCAGCTATACCGTTTCGGCGATCGAGTTCCAGGATATTCTGACCACGTATAAAACCTATTTTACAGAATGGGATGATATTGTTTACTATCTAGGCGAAAGCTATTTCAGAATGAAGGATTTTGCCAATGCGGAAGATAATTATTACCGGATCGTCACGGAATATCCTTCCTCGGCCTTTGTACAACGCGCATTATACAAGCTGGTGGTCATGAGCTATGTTCAGACCGACCGCAACAAGATGCAGAAGTATTTCTCGGAATTTGAATCTAAAGTGACGCCGAATACAAAAAAGGACCTTGAATATAACCAAATCTTCTACCTTGCCGGGATCACGTTATTCAAAACCTCTGATTATTCCGCATCCGTTGCCATTCTCAATAAGATCCCGAATACGTCCCGTTACTACTATCCCGCAAAATATATTATGGGACATGCGTATGCGAATTTAGAGACCTATCCTGAGGCAGTGGAGCAATTTGAAGCGGTTACCAAACTTGAAGCTAACAATAAAGGCTTCAGCGTTGAACTTCAGAAACAGTTGAAGGACCTGGCTCAATTAAAACTGGCCTTTATCAAATTCGAGCTAACGACCAACGGACAGAAGTTGAAGTCTGTTTACCCGCACATCAAGAAGATCCCAACCGCTTCGGATGTGCATGATGCCGCGTTGTTGATCCTTTCGTGGTCCGCTCTCAAGGACAACATAATTGACACGGCGCGCGTGTATGTGGATTCATTGCTGCGAACGTATCCTGCGTCGGATTATTATTATGAGGCAAAAACGCTGTTAGGTAATATTCAGGTGTTGGATCCGACGTTATCGGATAAAGACCGCGAACTTCTGGCGGTAGATGCTTATAACTATGTTGCCGGCGCAACGGAAGCGAAGTACCTGGCCGATCAATACATTTCAGAGAGAGATTCGTCGAGAAAAATATTGATTCAGCTCGATGAGGCGAGAAAGATCGCGAGACTGCGCAATGATAGTCTGGCCTTCGTCAATTACGACCGGTTATACGACAAATTAGAATTGGCAATTTCTAATAATGGCTTTATGAAAGCCATATCCAAAGATACAAAATCGGCTGGTTATTATCAGACGATGGCTAATCTGATCAGCAAGATCCGTGTCACGGAAGGAAAACTAAAGAACGCCGAAGAAAAGAAAGATCAGCCGGAGATCGACAAACTCAATAAGAGCCTTACGGGATATATGAATGAATTTCAATCGATCGGCGGCGAAAAATTCCTGGATCAGGCGTATGCGGCCGGCGACACGAGCGGCGCTGAGAACGGGGACGCATTTGCAACCATCGAAACGCAAAGTTATTTCTCACTCCATAAAGTGCCGCGCTCGATCAGCGAGATTGATGCGAGGAACAGATCCCTGAATGCCCTCAAAGATAAGATTTCACGGGAAAAAGAGTTGATCCAAAATCAGCTCATCACCATCGATAATCTGATGGTCACGGCCAAAGAGAAGAACCGCGAATCCTCGCTGGTCAAACTGCAGTATGAAAGGAATAAACTTGCCGATCTCTATTACCGGTTGAGCGATTATGAAGTCTTGCTCTATACGGAAGATCCGATTGAAAATTATGTCGACCTTGATACGTGGGGAGACTTCGCCAGTTACGGGCGCAACAACATAACCTACGTGATCAATACCACAAAGAACGAGACGATCAAAGATCTCGCCCGAGCGGCGGCGCAGATCGATAAAATTCTGGTTACCCGAAAGAAAAATTATGAAAGCCGGATCACAGCGATTGAGGAGGAGATCAAGCTGAAGGAACAGGAAATTCGGGACAAAGAATTGCAGGAAATGCGTGCATCGCAAAAACAATTCTTCGAAAAGGAATATTTTCAAGCAAAATCGACCGAAAAACCTGAAGCGGATCCGTTTGATTACAAAGATCTGGTTCCGGAAGTAGTGGTCATCCCGCAGGATACCATACCTGAAGCACCCGCTGAAATTCCTGCCGAAGAAGAAGAATCAACGGAAACAGCGGTTTCGGATACCGCTGCAAAGTCGGGCAACGAGGAAATCAAGAGCGATGAAACTGTTCCTGCCGAAAAAGCTGCGACCGATAGCACCACCGATGCAGGCGGAGAACAGAACGGCGAAGGCGACATGTCGCTGATCGAGAACCAAGGGATTTTCCGTGAAACAAATCGGATATCCACAACAAGATATTTGTTCTTTTCTGACAACTTTATTCAACCGCGCATTTACAGAAGCTTCATAGAATCATAATGGAAAACTTTATGAAAAAAAACTCATATACTGCTGTTGTTCTTTTTCTGAGCGTATTCACCGCGGGCGTAGTGAGCGGAAATCGACTATATAGTCAGGACCAAACGGCCAAAAACTATGATTCTTTGGCGCTTGAAAACGTTTCCAGTGAGGATCTCCTGAAACTCAAAGAAGAAATTGAGGGTCAGAAAACGAAGCTGGAAACGGAGAGGCTTCAACTACTTGAAAAAGGTCTCAAACAAAGCAAAGATTATCTTGAAAAAGTGAGTGTCAGTTCTTCCTCGACGGCTCTCGTGCTGTTGCAGCGTGCAGAATATTTGGTCTCCGTTTTAAATGATAATTTTCAAACTATCGTTGATTCGATCGCAACCGAAAACGCCGCTCGCCTGGCAGAATGGGACCGCCAAAAAGAAGAGAAACGGCAGCAATGGATTGCCCAAGGTAAAAAAGACAAAGAGTTGGAAGAGCTGCTTGATGGAATTGAGCCGCCGAAGACATTTCCTGAACCGGAAATGGATTATTCCGACATATTAAAAACATACCAGCAACTGATCGAAAGTTATCCGGAAAGCCAGTATGTGGTCGATGCGATGTATAATATTGCCTATATTCGCGAACAGGAAGGAAATCAGCTGCGTTCCCGCGCCCTGTCTTATCCGGAGCAGGAATCCAGATGGAAACAGGAATCGGAAAAGAAGCAGCGTGAAGCTTTGAAAATCTATCAGGATTTGGCCATCCGTTTCCCGGACAGCAAATATGCGCCCGAAGCGTATAACCGCATCGCGGAGTTCTATTTTGTACGAGGCGGCGACGCAGACCTCCAAAAAGCCATCAAAAATTATAGTAAAGTATTGGATTATCCGACGGCTGAACGTTTTCCTGAGGCTGTCTATAAATTGGCGTGGACCCATTACCGATTGGGAAATTATCCGCAGGCGATCAGTTATTTCACCTATCTGATCGATGATGTCGACTCTTCCAAGTACTATAATAATGAAACCCAGGAGTTGGACGTTGAGGCGCTGGTATACATCGGCATCAGTTTCAATCGATGGGCGGAACAGATCGACCTGGCACAAGGAACCAACGAAGGCGGCTACCGGCTGATTAAATCGTACATTGACGAGGCCAAACTCGGCGACAAGCGTTATGCTCCTGAGATCATGTGGCAATTAGGGGAGTCATACAATCTTGAGCAAAAAGATACTCTCGCATTGTATGCTTACCAAAGCATGGTGCAGAATTACCCTCTTTTCTGGAGAGCACCGGATGCGCAATATAAGATCATTGCGACTTACGACCGGTTGTCCCGGGCTGTTACGGATAAAGCAATCGCAAAATCATTGCTTGACAGCGTGATTGATAATCGGTACAAATTATATAATGCGTATAAACCAAGTTCGGCTTGGTCCAAAGCGCAGGAAGACAAAGAGATTGTGGCCAAAGGCAACCGGATGGCCCGCGATGTGTTGGTTGAGAATATTTTCTATTTCTACGGCGAAGCGCAGGCGTCTAATGAATTGAACGACTGGAAGATCGCAATGGATTTCAGCCGCGAATTCATCAAGTATTTTCCCGTGGATACCAACGCTTATTTCTTCCACTACAACCTTGCATTCATCCAATACCGTTTCTTCGGTTTGTTGGATTCTGCCTATGAAGATTACGTCAAGGTTGCGACGATTTATCCTCAGGATTTGTATCGTTATAATGCCGCAATGACGGCTTACACCATCGCAGATTCCTTGTACCGCAAAGCCCCTTATAAAAAGCCGGTAAATGCTCCTGCGGACAGTATCATACCGCTGTCTCCCGGTGAAGATAAGCTGGTGGATGCCATTAACAGTTATGCGCGTATCTTTTCAGATACCGTTTCTCAGTACCCGGTGGATTCTCTTGGCAATGTAAAACCGGTCATGGGAATTCCCGGAAAGAAAACGCCGGATTTTCTCGCTTACGCAGGACAGATATATTATAATCACAACGATTTCGGACGATCGGGACAATATTTTAATACTATCGTGACGCGCTATCCGAACAGCGACAAGGCACAGATATCTCAGCAGTACCTGATGCAGACGTATTACGATAAGAAAGATTACCGAAGTTCTGAAATTGTCGCCAGCCGCTTGCTAAGCAGCGCGGTTTCCAGTAAGGAACAAAAAGAACAGGCCAAAAATGTTGTGTTCTATTCGATCTATAAACGCGGCGAAGAATTTCAGGCCAACAAAGAACCGGCGAAAGCCGCCCGTGAATTTCAGCGGGCATTCGATGAAGGAACACGGATAGGATATAACAAACGCGATGACCGCGCTCTGGCTCTGTTCAAATCGGGTATTGAATACGGCAATTCAAAGGAACTCAAACGGTCTATCCGGTCGTTTGAAATGTATGCCGATTCGTTCCCGGATCTCAAAGATGCGCCGAATGCTTTATGGAATGTGCAGTCCACCTATGCCGACCTGAAAGAAATGAAACCGGCGGCTAAGATTGCCGAGAGATTGTCCGATAATTATCCGAGTTATTCTGTAAATAACGGAGCCGCCACGGCCGAGATCGCTTTATATAATGCGGAATATTATTTGGAACAAGCCGCCAAACGTGCCAATGCTCAGGGAGATTCGACCGAAGGCAAAGCGATGAATAACGAAGCGATTCGGGTCAGCGAAAAATTTGTCAAACGATATCCAAAATCGGAATACGCATCGACTATGGACTTTGGTATTGCTAATCTGTATTTCCTGGTCGGCGAAGAAGAAAAGGCTTATCAAAAATACCGCCAGTTCGCCGCTACATTCCCGAACGACAAGCGGAATGTGCAATCCTTGTATGACGTCGGTATGAATCACTTGAGGAAGAACCGCAGGACGGAAGCGACGGCGGCGTTCAGGGACGCATTAAAAAAGAGCGACGATCTGAAGCGTATCAACCTGGATTTTAATAAATATTTCTCATCTGAAGCGGCTTATGAATTGGCCCGTATGCGTTATGAAGATTTTGCCAAGATCCAGTTGAAAGAACCGGGCGTCGAATATAAAGAAGAAATGAAGATCGGTATTGTCAAAGAACTGATGACCCTGTATGAAGCGGTGACGAGTTATGCTCAGATCCGTACCTATGAAGCGACCTACTACCGCGGTTTGGTTCGCGAAGAGGCCGGAGACGCTTTGGCCACCAAACAGTTTGCTCAAGAACGTGATCTGGTCAAACAGATCCAGGCCCAGAAAGATGCTTATTCCGTTGCATCCCAGGCTTACCGCGGCGCGGTTGAAGAATACAAAAACGCTTACAGTTTCCTTGATAAGGCTAATGAAAAATTTGCCGGCGACCAGAAGGCGATCCTGGATTCTACCAACCGCCTGTACCCGAAAAATGCCGATTCCGCACAGATGGTTTTCAAGTGGGTCTGGGAAGGCAAGACCGCCAAGGAAAAAGAATTTTCCAAAGCCCGTCAGCAGGAACTGGCTATCCAGTACCGCGATCTTGCAAAATCGAAGGTCTCACGCATTCTCTATGCCGTGGCCAATGCCAAAAAACTGATACTGGAAGCGTATTTAAATGCGCCATTGCCGAAAGAAATTGCGCCCGGTACCTTGGACTATATCAGCTACCAGCAACAAATATTGGCTAAGGCGGTTTTACCGGCGGTCAACGATGCGATCGCAGCATTTGAAACGGCCGTAAAAGAAATGGATTCATTAGGTATCAACGATAAATATACCAGTGAATGTCAGCGGAATATTGTTCGTTTTACCGGCATCGTACCGGGCGAATTGGCTAAACTTTCTTTTATTACGATGCAGCTCTATACTCAGAATTCGGATCATTACAGAGAAATTGTCGCAGGCGGGGAGAACTATATTGATAAGAAAAGCGGCAAAGACTTTTATACGATATTTTATGAAGTTCCGATCGATATGAATACTTACATTTCTCAGTTCGCAAAACCTATCGGGGAGCAGGCCGTAAAAACCTATGCAGCTGCCGTCAAACAGGCTAAGAGCAGGAATCTTTTTAATGAAGATGCACGGCAGATACAGAGAGAGATGTTCGAGTTTGCATATCAATTCGCAAGACTGAATTATGCCGAAGCCGATACTGCGGACAAATATTATAAGGGATACGAAGCTGAATATTTCAAGAAACAATCGGACGAGACTTTTGTCTATTTGAGTGAGGCCAGCGCAACATACAGCCAGGTCCTTGCATTTGCTCGAGAGAATGCCCGCAGCGTGCTGGAAGAAGCTTTCAATTCAGCAACGGATCTGGAACTTGTGAAATTAGAACAAGATCCCAACGGTGTCGAAGGCGACAACATCGCAGTTACCACCGATCAATCGACAAAACGTATATTATCACTTCTCGGAAAATACGATCAGTATTATGCGAAACTTCTGCAATTGAAGTCTCTGACGCGCACGTATGCCTCCAACTATGACGATTGGTTTTCCAATAATAAATTCTTTGATTCCTGGCAGACCCCTGCCTATAACGATCTGAGCTGGTATAATGCGGCCTCGCCTCCAAATGTCGAGATTGTGGCGCATGCCGTGCTGGATACAAATTTTGCTTACCCGTTATGGCTGGGATTGGGGCAATCGGTCGTGAAACCTGAATTGCCGAAATACGTGCCGCCAAGTGAAGTGATCCCTGTTGATACGGCGGTTACAGAAGTTTCCGGTGATTCGTCCGTGTCGGACGGTACAACAGACACCACGGGAACGCCGGCTGAGGGTGCAACCGATACAACTCAGACACAGTCTTATATCAATGATGGGGTTTTGATCGGCGCAAACTGGACTGTGCAAGACACTTCAATACGGCCTGTGTACACACAGGATATGATCAAGAAACAATTAGACACCGCGAAGGTTGTGTATTTCAGAAAGACGTTCAATATTGCCGGTAACCCGCAAGGCGGACGGCTTTTTATCGCGGCTGATGGCGGCTATGATTTTTATATGAACGGCAGTTTCATCGGATCATCGCTGCAGGAGAACCCGGATATTAAGGGAGATTCGCTCGACGTTCATGACCTCTTCCCGGAAAATTTTGTTCAGGGAAAAAACATCCTGGCGATTGCATTGAAAGATGTTGAAACGCCGAAGGAACATTACGGGATCCGCCTGTTTCTGGAAGTGAATGAAGTTGAAGATATTACGGCGCAGTTTGCCGATCCGCCGCTGCCGCCGAATGAACAGCTCAAAGAATCGTTGTACCGCCGCGGCCGAGTCATTCAAACCAGGTAAGCAAGGAGTCAAAATGAAAATATCAAAATTAAGTTTGGCGGTTATTTTCGGGATGTTGTTTGCCGGATTAAGCCTGACACGCGTGGGTTATGCGCAGGAAGTAAAACATCCTGATATGGAATTGACGGAGGACGAGAACGGTCAGCAGGTTGTTGTTGTCACGGCCACGCAGCAGGCTCCGGACCCGAAACTTTACACGGTCAAAGAAGAGCAAGCCGGCGACAAGACTATTTTTGTGGTCTATTACAAACCCACGGGCGAAACGATCTCCTTCTTTACCAAATCCACCGTTAAAGGTAAAGTGGAAGGTCCAGGTGTATCCTTATTTAACCGCAGAGTGGCGCCTGAGATCGAAAAGGTTGTGGGCCAGAAATCGTACGATAAAGAGATCAAACGCCGTTATCTGGACATGGTTTTTGTCGATAAAGGTGATTTTTTGAATACCGGTTCGGTGGATCTGACGGAGATCGACAAGATCCTGAAAAAAAGGCGGAATTAATAAATCCCATCGAATAAAAAACTTGCATTTAAAAAAAATGTATGTATATTAATTTCACTGATTTTCACTTCATTTACGCCTTCATATTGGAAACTCTGATTTCCAGAATAAACAGTTCTTAGAAATTATAGTCAGAATATCAAATAAATTCATTCAATGAACTTAACAGGAGGTTTGTTTCATGAAAAAGAGTATTGCTAAAGTCATGGGTTTGGCACTGGTCGTGCTGATGAATGTATCGACGATGTTTTCGACCAACTCTCTGTATGCGCAGGAACCGGCCGCAGGCGAGGTTCAGACGTCAGGAACAGCGATCTTTTTTCAGAAGTTCTTTCAAAGTTTTAAATGGTCAGAAGACGCAAGTTCCTATATGTGGATCATTGCGCTTTGCGCCGTTTTTGCCGTTGCCATGATTTCCGAAAGATTGTACTTCATATTTGTTCGTTCCAATGTGGATGCCAATAAATTCATGGCAGAGATCCGCAAGTTGGTTGCAGGTGGTAATTTGAAAAAAGCTATCGCGTTGTGTGAAACAGCCAAAGATAAAGCGCTGCCTTCGGTCGTGATGGCCGGTTTGAAAAGAGCCGTTGAAAAAGAAGGCGGCCCGCTCGATTTTCGTGCCATTCAGAATGCCGTTGACGAAGGCACACTTGAGATCATTCCCAAGTTGACCGAGCGTTCAGGTTATATCGCCATGCTTAGTAACGTTTCCACACTTTTTGGTCTAATGGGCACGGTGTATGGTCTGATCATCTCCTTCGCGGCCGTTGCTAACCCGTCTCTACCTGAAGATCAGAAAGCGTTGCTGCTCGCCGGTGGTATTTCCGCAGCTATGCAGACGACCATTTGGGGTCTTTCCGTGGCTATTCCTTGTATTATTGCCTATACGGTCATTACAACCAAAACCACCAAGATCATTGACGAAATGGATGAGCACATGGTGAAACTGATCAACTTAATGACCGGAAATAAATAATTTTTAATACTTTTGATAAGCGATTATTGTCCTTATCTCTACATAAGTATGAAATAAGAGAAGTTGATCAAAAGACAAAGGTGATTATATGGCATTTAAACCATCAGCCCGAAGAAGCATCAAAGTCGAGAGTACCGAGCTTGATCTTCGCCCTATTATGAACATGATGTGTATTTTGATACCGTTGCTTCTGAGTTGCTCGCGATTTGTCAAAAACAGTTGGCTGGAACTCAATCTACCTCCTGTTGGCGGTGGTACTTCCGCAGGCCCTTCAGAAGACAAACCGGATAAACCGAAAGAAGAACCGAGGAAAGTCGGTCTTAAACTGGTTATCACGGAAAAAGGTTTTACGATCGCAGGCAATTCCGTTGTTTTGGCCGGTTCGGCCGGCGGCGGTCCTACATTGCCAAAACTTTCTGACGGTAAATATGATTTCATGGGTTTGGATCAGAAACTCAAAGATGCCGTCAAAGCGATCGGCGGAAAAGGTTTCGAGGACGAACGTGTGATCATTATAACTGCGGAAGACATTATTGAATATCAGACTATTATTACAACCATGGATGTTATTAATGCAGCCGCAGTTAAAGAATTAAAAGATCCTGACACTCAAAAGATCGTTAAACAGCCTTGGTTCATCAATATCGGTGTGGGCAAGATCGTTTTATAATTTTTTTAGAAAAAGGAAAAGAATATGGCTTTTAAACCATCTGCGGCTAAAAAGAACAAAGGGAAACAAGAAGGTACGCTCAACATGAATTCCATGATGGACATTCTTACCATCATGTTGCTATTCTTGCTTATGAGCTTCAGTACCGAAGGTTCTCTTGCAACTAAATCCGACGGATTGAAACCGCCTAAAATTCTTGCCAATAACAAACCTAAAAAGACGCTTGCCATCAATGTATCGACGTTACACATTTACTTTAAGAAAGATGCGATCGTTGAGGTGGACAAGGTCATCGCTCAGAAGAATAGCTTTGTTATTCAGGAATTGGCGGACAAGCTGGATGAAGAATCAGCACGTTCGATTGAGTTGGAATCCAAGTATGGCATCGAATTTAAGAGGGAAGTTGTGATCGTTGGTGACGAAAGAATCCCGTTCAATCTCTTACTCAAGGTGATCATTACCTGCGGGCGTAACGGGTATGCGAATCTTCGCTTGTTGGGTAATTTATCGAACAAAGGCGATGTGCTCGGAATATAGTCTGATCGTCGAAAAAGCTGAAAAAGTCAGACCATGCAACGCATGATCTTTTAAGGAGGTTTCCATGAATCCGTTAAAGAACGACAAAAGTTTACAGGCCAGCGCGGCTCCTCCGGGAGGAAGGGCTTCAGCAGGAGCTGCCAGAGAGATCCGCATCGTTTCATTTCCTAAAGAATTCCAGAAAAACTACTGGGCGTCTTTGGATAAGATGATGTTGGTTATTTGGTTTGCTTCTCTGTGCGTCGTATATTTGCCTTTGCTATATATGGCTGCTCAGCCCAAACCGCCTGTTAGTCAGGTGATCGATAACCGGCTCTTAAAGAAAATTGGACAGATCAATAAGATCGATCCCAAACTTCTGGAAGAGATTGATAAGCCTAAAGAAGAAGAAAAAACAGAAGAAACTACTGCGACCGGTCCGGCAACTGTGATCAAAGCTCCGACAGGTAATGTCGGTAAAGCCGGGCGTGCAGCTGCAGCGAAAGCAGCAGCAGCAGCGCGTGCAGGTAAAGCTGCTGGAAAAGCAGCAGGTAAAGGCGTTCTTGCTGTGGCGGGCGCGACCGGCACAGGTGCTTCAGGTAAATATGCGTCCGTTGACTTCAGCGGTTCGTCCAGCGGACTTGATAATGTGTTAGGCCAGATCGGCGGACTCGGTGAAGCCGGCGGCGGTGCTGGCGATAGGACGGTCCTGGGAGCCGGCGGAGGGGCGGTCGGTGGTGAAGGCGGTCTTGGCGATCTAACGGCCTTATTAGGAGATCCGGGCGGACTTTCAGTGTCGGCCGGTGAATCCGGCGGCGGTCTGATCGGCGTAGGTAAAGCGTCAATTTCAGGTGGAGCCGGTGCCGGTGCTTCAGCAGGCGATATTCAGTCGGTGATCGATGCCAATGCTGCAGCTGTCAACTCATGCTACCAGAAAGAATTGAAAAAATCTCCTGATCTGAAAGGTAAATTAAGTGTTCAGATCAAAGTGAATCAGGCCGGACGTGTTGCGGGTGTTAATGTCACACAGAATACCGTCGGATCGGCCGTGGCATCCTGCGTCACAAACAAAATTCGCGGATGGAGTTTCCCCAAAGGTAAAAAAGGCGTGATCACGATCAATCAGACCTTTGTGTTCACGAAGTAGTTTAGTTGTCGATACCGTAAGTTCTGAAACCGTACGCCTTGGCGTACGGTTTTTTTATTGTTCAACGTTTACATAGCGATCGATCGAAGCCGCCGTTTTAAGCTGCAAATCTTATTCGGATCCAGGCAAAATAAACAGCTAATTTGATTGGGGAAGACGTTTGAATCTTACGGGTAATTACTATTTGTAAACGTTCCTTTTTTTTTGTACATAGCACCAGGTATTATATTATTAGGAGAAAAACGGAGATCATGAATCCTGTGGTAGAGACGTCTTTACGAACGCACACATGCGGTCAATTGAGAAAAGAAAATGTCGGACAAGCCATTCAGCTCATCGGCTGGGTGCACCGCCGCCGTGATATGGGCAAATTAATATTCGTGGATTTGCGGGACCGGTATGGACTTACCCAGATCGTATTCAACCCGGACCAGAATGCTGAAATACATGAGAAAGCCAAAGAGCTCCGCAGCGAATTTGTCATCAGGATCCACGGGAAAGTGCTGGCACGTGAAGCGAATAATGTCAACAAGAATGTGTCAAGCGGTGAGATCGAGGTTGCGGCCGACCGCCTGGATATACTCAGCCGCGCCAAAACGCCGCCGTTCGAACTGAACGATGAAAAGCTGAAGGTAGATGAAGATCTCAGGCTTGAATACCGTTATCTCGACCTGCGGCGCGGATTTATGCAGGAACCTCTGATCTTTCGGCATAAACTGACACAGATCATACGAACATTTTTTACAGAGCAGGAATTCATTGAGGTGGAGACGCCGGTATTGATGAAAAGCACGCCGGAAGGAGCCCGTGATTACCTCGTTCCCAGTAGGGTTCATGCCGGCAAATTCTATGCATTACCTCAGTCGCCTCAGATTTACAAACAGCTTCTCATGGTTTCCGGATTCGACCGGTATTTCCAGATCGTCAAATGTTTCCGCGATGAAGACCTTCGCGCGGACCGTCAGCCCGAATTTACCCAGGTTGATGTTGAAATGTCATTTGTAGACCGCGAAGACGTTCTGAAGATGATCGAATCCCTGATGGCAAAAATTTTCAAAGGCTTAATGGGTACAGAATTACCTTTGCCGCTAAAACGTATGAGTTATGCAGAAGCCATGAATTCTTACGGCAGCGATAAACCCGATCTGCGTTTTGCCATGAGAATTCATTACCTGAACGATCTTGTCAGACAATCCGAATTCAAAGTATTTCAGGAGGTATTGGCCACAGAAAACGGTGCGGTCGGCTGCATTAAGGTCGAAGGGCAGGCTGCGGCATTTTCAAGAAAACGAGTAGATGAGCTGACCGAATATTTGAAGGCCTTTGATGTCAAAGGAATCGCCACTATCAAAGTGGAGCCCGCGGGGGCCACCTCTTCCATCTCCAAATTCCTCAGTCCCGAAACTCTGTTGCAAATCGTCAATCATGTTGCGGCAAAAGAAGGCGACATCATTCTTGTAGTGGCGCATCAGAGAAAAACGGTGCAGGCCGCTTTGGGTAATTTACGGCTGAAGTTGGCTGAAGAACTAAAACTGATCAAAGAGAACGAATTCAATCTTTTTTGGGTATTAGACTTTCCTCTCTTTGAATACGATCCGGAAGAAAAACGTTATATGGCGATGCATCATCCGTTCACTTCGCCGCTGGATGAGGATATGGACAAAATGGAATCGGACCCGGCAAGTGTTCATGCCAAAGCGTACGATCTCGTTCTCAACGGGAATGAACTGGGCGGGGGAAGTATCCGTATTCACAAAAGAGACCTGCAGAACTCGATGTTTGATGCTCTGGGTCTTTCTCAGGAAGAAAGAGAACTCAAATTCGGTTTTCTTCTCAAGGCGTTTGAATACGGCGTTCCGCCGCACGGCGGCATTGCGCTCGGTCTTGACCGGTTGGCGGCATTACTGACCGGTCGAAAATCCATCAGAGACGTGATTGCTTTTCCTAAAACCAACAGCGCGGTTTCTCTGATGGACAATGCACCCTCGACGGTCGATGAACGTCAACTCAAAGAACTGCATATCCGCATTGCTAATAACGAAAAATAAGCTGTAAGATAGAGGCTTTATCACGGGAAAACTGTCATAGTTAAGTTTTGCCGATGCTGACTTTTGCATATCTGAAAGGAGGATTTTATGGAAGCGAAGAGGTTTACACACAAATCCTACTCCTTTTATTCCGTTATCCTGTTATTTTCTTTGCTTACTGCTTCACCTCTTGTCTATTTTAAGGCTTGCAGTTTCAGCGATAAGTCGCAAGCGCAAAGCGTTAAAGAAGTGTTTTCACAAAATGGACTGAAGGTTCTTTCAGCGACGCCACAAGGTTTGGTTGAAGACATGAACCAGTTCTACTCCGTTGTCATTGTGTTTAATCAGGCCATGGTTCCTTTGGAAGCACTGCCCGAAGGCGACGGATCAGGTCCTCTCAAGATCGAGCCGGCCATACGGGGGAAGTTCCGGTGGCTGGGAACGAACACGCTGGCATTTACACCAACCAACCCGCTGACATTGGCAAGCCGCTATAAAGTGACGATACCTTCCGGGACCCAAGCATTGTCCGGTAACCGTCTGGATCAGGCATATGCGTTTACGTTTGAGACCCTGCGGCCGAAATTCGTTCATTCCAATATCTACGACAACGCGAGAGGCGTGACGACATCACCGCGCATCTATCTGTTGTTCAATCAAACTCTTTCTATCGAGAGCGTGAAAAACAAATTGAAGTTTATTAGTGAATCGGGTAATCAAACGGTAATATCCGTGACGCGACCTGCCGATTCCAGTGAGATAAAAGAATATATTCGGAATTATAATTATGAATATTCCGGTGTGTCCGCCTCGCATTTGACGGGCCGATTGTTTGTTACGATACCGGTTGAAAAATTGTCTATGGAAACAACCTATGGCCTGACCGTGGAAACCGGTATCATGGGGACATCCGGAAGTCTAGGCAGCATTGAATCAAAAACCATACATTTTTCAACGTACGGGCCTCTCGAAATGATCCGGTTTGCTGAACCCGAATCCCCGAACCGCCCGGTTAGATTGAAAATAACCAATCACGTGGGAGAAGACGAACTCCGCCGCTGTATCACGATCCGGCCTGAAACCGAGATCAAGTACCTTTATGATTCCTATTGGGACGACGAATATTCGACGTCCATTTATATGGATCTTCAGCCAAGGACCCGTTATGAAATACGTTTCGACAAGGATATGACGGACGATTTCGGAAATAAACTTGGGGAAGATGTAGTTCACGTTTTCGAGACCGGTGATTATGAGGCGAGCCTGCATTTTCAGGACGGTGAAAATATCATCGAATCTTATTTAAGCCATGACTTCAATGTGCCCGTTTTGAATCCAAAAAATGTGCGAGTACGTCTGGCTAAATTGGCCGATGAAGACCTGATCAGTGTCTTGAACCAAGGGTTGTGGAAACAGGATCTCTATTTTTCCAAATGGGGTGATTCGCGCTCCGAAGCGCCGGATGTACCGCTCAACAAGCAAAGTATCTACCCGATCAACTTGGATGCGGTTCTTCAAAAGGACCGGAATGCGAATATCCTGGTTGAATTGATCCACGGCTCGGAAACCTATCCGCGGCGTGCTATTGTGCAATTGACCGAGATCGGAATATCGGCAAAATTTTCACGTTTGAACAATCTCATTTACGTATCGCATTTGAAAGACGGGAATCCCATATCGGCTGCAGTTGTAGAGATCAGAGGGGATGACGGTCAGATCGTATGGATGGGACGGACAGACGACAAAGGAATTGCCAAGACGCCGGGATGGGAGGCGCTGGGTCTGATGCCGCGAAATGAATGGAGCGAGCCGCGGCAATGGGTCTTCGTTTCAAAGGCCGGCCAGAAAGCGTACGCCAATTCCGAACGGAATATTGATATCTACCGTTTTAATATTCCAACCGCCTGGCGCGTAAGTTCGGGCGACCGGACGTCTGCAACGATGTTTACAAATCAAGGTATTTACCGGCCCGGCGATAAACTCCTAGTCAAAGGCATTACCCGCACATTGCAGAGCGGCCAATGGTCGGTCAGTTCAAACCGTACGGTGCGTGTAAAAATCACGGATCCGTCTTCGGAAGAATTATTTGTACAGGATTACACAACAAATACAATGGGTAGTTTCGATCTCGAGTACCCAATTGATCCCAATGCGCCTCTGGGTTATTATTCTATAAGAGTGTTTGACGGAGATGAGGAGCTTTCCACCGAAAGTTTTCAAGTTCAGGAATTCAAGCCTGTGGAAACCGAAGTGACCGTCCACACCAATAAGGACGAATATGTTTGGGGTGAACAGTTGGAGGCTTCATTGGACGGTCACTATTTGTTTGGGGCGCCAATGGGCAGCGCTCAGATCAAATGGAGCGTTTCACGGAGCCGCAGTTCTTTCACTCCTCCCGGGTTTGACGACTATTTTTTTGGAAGTAATACGGATGATTATTATTCCTCGTCCTGGAGTTATGCCACCGTGATGTCCGGCAAAACGGAAAAACTGAATGAACGGGGACTTCTCGATGTTTCCATGATGCTGACCAATAATAATAATAATACGGAAACCTCGTCGTTGGTTATTGAAGGCAATGTGACAGACAAGAACCGTCAGGAAGTGAGCGGCAGAAGAAATGTGACCGTTCACGCTGGGAAATTTTATATCGGTCTCAAACCGTCGACTACGTTTCATTCGTTGGGCGATCGACTGGATCTAAACGTGATAACCGTTGATACAAAAGGCAACCAGCTCAAGGGAAATGCTATCAGGATCGAACTCATCCGGCGGGAATGGATTTCCGTCAGAGAAAAATCCGGAGACGGTACTTTTCAGTGGAATTCACAAGTGAAAGATTCAGTCGAAGGCGTGTACCGCGTTCACTCGGACGATCGGCCTGTATTACAGCGGCTTATGCCGGCCTCAACAGGTTATTACATTATAAAAGGATTCGCCAAGGACGGCCTCGGTAACACCATTACGGCGTCGTGCTATGTCTATGTGACCGGCGAAGGGTACACCGGCTGGAGTCTGCGGGATGACGACGCGATAGATCTTGTTGCGGACAAAAAGAATTATAATCCCGGCGAGACGGCAAAAATTCTGGTCAAATCGCCGTATGAAAAATGCAGAGCTTTGATCACGGTGGAACGTGAAGGCATCCTGACGCATAAAGCCGTAGAACTCCAAGGCAACGCCGACTTTGTTGAGGTTCCTGTGACCAAAGATATGATCCCCAACGCGTACGTATCGGTGATATTGCTGCAAGGCCGAACCGCACTTCCGACGGCTGAAAGAATGGAGGATTTGGGAAAACCTTCGTTTAAGATCGGTTACACCAAGTTATCCGTTAATTCCGATGAGAATAAATTAAAAGTCGACCTTGGCCTGAAAAAAACGAAATTCGCTCCTAATGAATGGGTCGATCTGGATGTGCAGATCAAAGATCAGAAAGGAAATGGCAAAGCGGCTGAAGTAACGCTTTACGTCGAAGACATCGGCGTATTGAACCTGGTAAATTACAAAACGCCCGACCCCTTTTCCTATTTTTACCGGCACCGCGAACTTGGCGTAAGTACATCTGAAAGCCGTAAATATGTTATGGATCAGATCGTGCAGGCTAATCTCAAAGATAAAGGCGGCGTTGGCGGCGGCGGCGATGACGTGTTTGCAGCCGTTGCGGTTCGCAAGAATTTCAAAGCTTGTGTCTACTGGGATCCGTCCGTGATGACCGACCAGTCCGGTAAAGCCAAAGTTCGATTTCAATTGCCCGAGAACATAACAGGATTCAAGGTCATCGCCGTTGCCCATTCCGCGGATTCTAAATTCGGCAATTCGGATAAGAATATTACGGTGAGCAAGGAACTCATGCTGCGCCCGGCCCTGCCGCGTTTTGTGCGAGTCGGTGATGCGGTCGACGCCGGCGTGATCGTTCATAATTATTCTGATCAGGACGGCTCGGTAAAACTTTTTGCCGAAATGGATGATGTGGATCTGAAGGACCAGGCAGCCCGTGAGATCTTTTTGAAGAAAGGGGAATCCGAAGAAGTACGATATAAATTCGATGTCCGCCGGAATAAAACCGGTCGGTTTACTTTCAAAGCCGTGATGAACGGATTAACGGACGGGGTCGAAGTGGCGATCCCGATGAAGATCCCGACGTATTCCGAAACGGTAGCATTCTCTGGAAGCGCTACGGAAAGCCGAAAAGAGCAGATCAAGGTCCCGGGCAACATTTACTCTGATTTCGGAGGTCTTCAGGTAAAGACCGCATCGACGGCGCTGGTCGATCTGGACGGAAGCGTTAAATATTTATTTGAATATCCGTACGGCTGTCTTGAACAGAAAACGTCTCGCGTGTTACCGGTCATTTTATTCGGTGATGTTGTAAAAGCGTTCGGGCTGGAGGCTTTTCCTGACGGCGCATCGAACGTAGAGGAAGTGATCCAACAATACCTGGATGAAGTGCCGAAATTTCAGCAGTACGACGGCGGCTTCAGCTACTGGCCGGGAGGTAATTATGTTTCCCCGTACGTGTCCGTTTATACGATGTTCGCGCTGGTGCAGGCAAAGGCCAAAGGATTTTCCATTAACAGTGAATGTTACGACCGGGGACTGAGCTATCTCAAGACCATGGTGCGTCAAGCCTCGTCATGGGACCGTTACGGGTTATTCTATTGGCATACGACGAATGCTTTCGCGCTCGCCACACTGGCCGAGAGCGGTTACTATGATGCGCCGAGCGTGGAACTTCTTTTTCAGCGACGCGACGAGATGCCGCTGTACGCCCGGGCAATGTTGTTACAGGCGGTCATCAAAGGAAAAGGTAACCGCGCCATCGCCGATGAACTTCGCAGAAATTTAATGAATGCGATCAAGATGAATCCCACGACGGCGCATTTTGAGGAGCCGGTGAGTACCGGCCTGGAATGGACATTTCATTCCAATATCCGCACCACATCCGCGATCCTACAGGTATTCCTTGATATGGACAATGAAAATGTGCCGTGGGCAGAAAAAGTTGTAAAATATCTTTTGGAGGATCGTAAAGACGGACGATGGAGAACTACGCAAGAAAATGTCTACGTGTTTTGGGCCTTAGGGAGTTACTTCAAAGTTTTCGAAAAAAACATTCCCGATTTTAAAGCCAAGGTTGTGCTCGAAGGTAAACAGATCTTGAATGAAGTTTATCAGGGGAGGTCATTGGCAGCCCATATGTCGAATGTTAATTTCGATCAGCTCAAAAGGGACGTTTCACTTCCGTTGGTTTTTGACCATTCCGGCTCGGGCCGATTATATTATTCAGTACGCATGACCTACGCCCCGCGTTCGGGTGTGGAAATAAAGTCAAGGGACGAAGGGATTAAAGTTCTTAAAACTTTCTTTGACGAGAAAGGGAATTCAGTCACGGACGGAAAATTCAAAGCCGGCGCGCTGTATAAGATACAATTGAGCATCAGTTCGTCACAGGACAGAAAATTTGTTGTGGTCGATGATCCACTGCCGGCGGGATTTGAGCCGATTAATGTCAATCTGGCTACAAGCAGTTCGTCGGCTGCAGAAAGCAGCGGGACTGATTCGCGCGGCGGCTGGTGGTCCTACGGCACGTTTAATAATTCAGAAATGAGGGACGACCGCGTGCTGGTCTTTGCCGACTGGCTGACGCAGGGGAAACATACATTCACCTACCTTGCCCGGGCCACAACCTACGGCCGATTTGAGTTACCGGCAACGAAGGCCGAAGAGATGTATTCACCGGAGGTTTTTGGCAATACGGGCAATCAGACGGTCGTTGTAGAATAGGAGTAGGGCAGATCAGTGACGGTCAAAGTTAAGTTCTTTGCAATGTGCAGAGAGATCGCAGGTGCCGACGAGATCTTCTTGGAATTACCGGCATCGGCAACTCTGACACAATTCTGGGATGCGATGATCGCATCATACCCCGACCTGGAGAAATTTAAGACGCACAGCCGTCTCGCATTGAATATGGAGTATGCTGCGGTATCGGCAAAGCTGAAAGACGGCGACGAGGTGTGCATTATTCCCCCCGTCAGCGGCGGGTAAAGATTTATGATCGCAGAACAAAAGTATTACATTGAAATTACGCGCGACGTATTAGATCTTCAGAAATTGTATGATCAATGCGTGACCGAAGATACCGGCGGTATCAACATTTTTATCGGAACGGTCCGAGATCATTTTGAAGGAAAAAAAGTGACCTCCATTGATTATCACGGGTATCCTGAAATGGCAGAAAAGGTTTTGCAAAAAATCGCAGAGAAGGCTTTGGAACAGTGGAATATTAATCGTATCGCCATTCAACATCGTCTGGGTTTACTGCAGCTCAAAGAGGCCAGCGTAATCATTGTAGTTTCAGCGCCGCATCGTGAGGAAGCATTCGCGGCCTGCCGTTATATCATTGAAGAAGTGAAGAAAGACCTGCCGGTGTGGAAAAAAGAGTTTTTTGTCAGCGGTGAAGTTACGTGGAAAGCCGATCTCCACCGTCAAAAATAGCTTGATATGCAATTTGATTTTACCTAACTTGAACCATTCAATATTCTATTTTCCACATATTTGTGCAATCCAGCATTAACGTTGTTTTTAATTGTTTTTAAGACCGGAAACGTAAAGGTGAATGAGGGCTTATGAAAAAACGGTTAATCCATGGTATTATTTTATTGTTTCTTTCCAGCGCCGCGTCTTTTGCACAAGTATCTTCCGGAGATTCCCTTGCATTGGTCAGTTTTTTTGACAATACCGGAGGCGGCGGTTGGACAACGAGTACGAATTGGAAAACGGCAAATCCTGTCGGGACTTGGTCCGGCGTAACGGTATCTAATGGCCGCGTTATTACGTTGAATTTATCAAATAACAATCTTACCGGTTCGATCCCGTCGGTCATTGGGAATCTCACCAACCTGACCCAGCTCCAGTTATTCAACAACCAACTGTCCGGCGGTATCCCGACACAGATTGGTAACTTAACGAATCTGACCAGCCTGGGTTTGGAAAACAATTTGCTGTCCGGAACACTTCCGACTTCGATCAGCAATCTAACCATTTTGAGTTCGCTCACCCTTTCGGGAAATCAGTTGACCGATTCGGTACCGGTCGTATACAAGAATCTAGCTAGCCTTCAGCAGTTCGACGTTCGTAATAACCGCCTGAGTGTTCTTCCAAACCTTTCGACGATTGGCGGCCTGAACACGCTGCGTGCCGAAGGGAATAGATTTACATTTGAAGATATTGAGCCTAATGTCGGTATAACGACCTTTACATATTCACCGCAGGACAGCGTGGGGAGCTACGCATCGGCCAATGCTGCCGAGGGAACGGTATTACAATTGACCGTGACGGTCGGTGGCACAAATAATTCGTATCAATGGAAAAAGAATGGCTCCGTAATTCCGGGTGCGACCGGTGCAACGCTACAGATCGATTCCGTAAAGACGAGCGACGCTGGAACGTATACGTGTGATGTTACCAATACTGTTGCCACCGCGCTTACCCTTAAGCGCAAGACTACAGCGGTTACCGTAACGGGTTCTGCCCCCGGAACGCCATCGGGGCTGGCCGCGACGGCCGTTTCGACGTCAAGGATTAACTTGTCATGGAATGCCAGTTCCGGCATTTTGCTGCGGTATAGAATTTTCCGTTCAACCAATTCCGGCTCCGGATTTGTTCAGATCGATTCCACCTCCAATAATGCAACTCTGACGTACGCAAACACATCCGGATTAAATTCTAAAACGGTATATTTTTACCATGTTTTGGCAGTCGGTAACTTCGGTGTTTCAGCCGCATCCAATACGGCAAATGATACAACGTTTAATGCTTCTCCGACACGGGTTCTCGCCATCGCGGACACATCGCTTACCGAAGGATTTCCGAAACTGTTTTATAAAAAATTATCGTATAATTTTTCCGATGCGGACGATGTTACATTGACCTATTCGGCGCAGACGAATATCGCTCAGATCCTTTCTACTGTTTCAAGTGACAGTTTATATCTTCAAGGCGTACTTGGTTTTTCAGGTGCGGCCTCGGTTGTCGTTTCGGGCAGTGACGGCTCTGCTTCTGCCGCCGATACGTTCAGCGTAACCTTGACTGCCGATATTGAAGCCCCAGTAATCTCCTCTGTTCAGCAGCCGGCCTCAACGCCGGCCAATGCCGCATTTAATATAAGTTGTACCGCAACGGACAACGGTTCCGTAGCTGCTGTCCGAGTATTTTACAAAACGGGTACGGCATCAAATTTCGATTCACTGTCTATGACGGCATCTGCAAATACGTATTCTGCGCAGATCCCCGGAACGGCCGCAACATTGGAAGGTGTTTCGGTGTTTATCAAAGCCATAGACAACAGCGGGAATATTGCATTCAGCGATACATCCAGCGTACCGGTATCTTTCACACAGATTCAAAGCACGATCGCCGGTTCGGAATATGCCGCCGGAATTCCGTCGGATCGTTGGCGGCTGGTATCGGTGCCCGTAAATCTTAGCGACAAAGGATTGGCGCAACTTTTTGCAAGTATCAGTTCGTCTCAATGGAGAGCGTTCAACGGATCCGGCGCTCCCATCACAGCTATTCTGCCCGGGCAGGCGTTTTGGTTCTACCAGAAAAGCGGCAACAGCGGGCTGTCAATGGCCCCGGCAGGAGGCGTCACAAACCCGCCGACGGGAGTACAGGTTACTCTGGGTCCGGGATGGAACCTTGTTGGGATGCCTTTTACAACGGCTATAACGGTTGCTCTGGATCCCCTTCAATTCTCCGGGCCGTGGACGTTCGGCGGAACGGGAACCGAGGTTGGCGGCTGGAGCAAAGTGACGTCGATGAAACCTTTCGGCGGATATGCCATCTACAATAAGAATGCAACGCTAACAACGATCACGATCACACCCGGCGGGATTACTCTCGGAAAATCAGCAGTCGCGGACAATTTGGAATTCGATCTGAAAGTTGAAGCAACGGCGATTAAAAACGGTCTGACATATTCCGACCGTTCAAACGGTTTTTCAGTTGTTTCCAACACCCATGCACCCATATCCAATGATCCGGAACCGCCCAACATGGGTGATTTTATTTCTGCTTATTTTAAAGAGAATGATAATAAGGCGAGTTATGTCATGACTGAGGCCGGTAACGACGGCGTGGAAAAAGACCTTATCATTGAATCGTCATTGGATGATATTTCCATTTTCGTAAACCTGAAAATTGAAAAAATCCGTGACGACTGGCAGATCAGGGTCTATGATTATACGCGGAATGCATTTGTCGGGACCGGAGAAGTCATCACGGATTACCACAAATATGCCGGGACATCGATGTATAAGATCTTTGTTGGCAACGCTCAATATCTGACCAAAGCAGAATCGGCATTTCGTGATTTACCCAAGGACTTTTCTTTGTCGCAAAACTATCCTAACCCATTCAATCCGTCGACCAAGATCATGTATGCACTGCCGGTAAAAAGCCGTATAACCATGGTCATCTACAATATATTAGGACAAGAAGTGAGGACGCTTCTAAGCCGAAAGGATCAGGAAGTGGGCATTCATCATGTGGAATGGAACGGAGTCGATGGTCTCGGACGCGCAGTTTCTTCCGGTGTTTACTTATATCGAATGCAAGTGGAGGGTAT
>CAZHUW010000002.1:24826-59807 GCA_964535295.1 uncultured Bacteroidota bacterium | reverse complement strand
AGAACCGGCCTCTGGGTTATGCATCCGATAACGTAGTGATCATTGATATGACATCGGATAACGTTGCGGCACAATACGATGCGATCAAAGCGGATTTTCTGAGAGTGCCGGGGGTGCAAAGCGTTTCTAAAACGTCGAAACGGCTCGGCGGCAGGCTGACGAGCAATTTGGGTTTTAAATCCGAGAACATTCCGGAAGGTATTACCAGCATCAAAGTGGTGGCCGTTGACCATGATTTTTTTCGGACCATCAAAGCGCCTATTGTGGAAGGACGTGATTTTTCAAAATCGTTCCCGACCGACGCTGAAAGCGGTTTTATAGTGAATGAAACGGCGGTACGAACCTTCGGCTGGAAATCCGCTGAAGGCAAAGCGTTTGAAACTGTCACGCTGAGCGATCAGGGTACATGGATACCTAAAAAAGGACAGATCGTCGGCGTCGTAAAGGACTTCCATTACGAACCTCTGTTTCAGAAGATCGTTCCGGTAGTCTACTATATCTCCCGCAACTGGAGCGGCCGATTCGTGATCCGGATAAATTCAGCAAATACGCCGGAAACATTACGGGCACTGGAAGGAACTTGGAAACGGTATGCGCCGAATCAGCCTTTTGCATTTGAATTTCTCGATCAGCAGATCCAGGCACTCTATGCATCGCAGGAACGCTTTGGCAAACTGATCGGTTATTTTTCCGGGCTTGCGATCGCGATCGCGTGTCTTGGTCTGTTCGGACTGGCCTCGTTTAGCGCGGAGCAAAGAACCAAGGAGATCGGCATCCGCAAAGTCATGGGCGCCCCGGTCGGTAGGATTGTTATTTTATTATCCAAAGATTTTCTGAAGCTGGTCCTTCTGTCGATCTTTATTGCTGCTCCTTTGGCCTATTGGTCGATGAATCAATGGTTGACCTCGTTTGCTTATAAAACAGAGATTGGAGCGGGAACCTTTATCTCCTCCGGCGTCATTGCATTACTGATCGCTATGGTGACCGTAAGTTATCAGGCTGTCAAAGCCGCGACGGCGAATCCGGTCGAAGCGTTGAAATATGAATAGATCAGAGTTTCATGTGACCAAACCCGTTAATCATGTGGAGTAACAATATGCTAAAAAATTATTTCAAGATCGCGATGCGAAATTTATTTAAGCATAAAGCATATTCGTTTATCAACATTTTCGGGCTCTCACTCGGCATGGCTTGTGTTATGCTTATTTTTCTTTATCTGCATCATGAAACTTCGGTGGATTCTTTTCACGCCAACGGCAATCGGATTTACCGTGTTTTACGGCTCGCTTATGATAATAACCAAATTCGCAAGATTGGTGTCACATCAGGGCCTTATAAAGGAGCATTGGAGACTGATTTCCCTGCCGATGTCGAGGAGGCCACACGTGTAATGGTCAATGACGCATTGGTTACCTACGGTGATAAGAAATTTTCTGAAAAAAAATTTTATTTTGCCGACGCGAACTTCTTCAGCTTTTTTTCATTTCCATTGAAACAAGGCGACCCCTCCTCAGTGCTTAAAGATCCTTCGTCCGTCGTGATTTCGGAGGCTATGGCGCTTAAATATTTCGGCCAGGACAATCCGATTGGGAAAGTGATACGTTGTGACGACCGTTACGATTTTCGTGTAACCGGCGTTTTCGGGCCGCCTTCAGCGGCATCGCATTTGGATTTTGACTGGGTTGCTTCGATTGACGTTTTTAAGGAGCGCTCGTGGTTTAATCAATGGTGGAATAATTCTCTTTTCACTTATGTGCGCGTAAATCCATCAACGGATATTTCGCTATTGATTGCCAAACTCCCGGCGTTCATGGATAAATATTTTGGAGACAATTTTCAAAAAACCGGCCGGCGTATGGATTTGGATTTGGAGCCGCTAGCGTCTATTTATCTCAACAAAGAAACATCTTTTGACCTGGTGCCTCACGGCGACCGGATGGCGCTCTATATTTTTGCCGGAGTATCTCTGTTGTTACTCTTGATTGCCTGCATGAATTTCATGAATCTCTCCACCGCCCGTTCCACCGGGCGCGCCAAAGAGGTCGGATTACGAAAAGTCATGGGCGCTTACAGACAGAATCTTATTTTTCAATTCCTGGGTGAATCGGCCATGTTGTCTCTCATCGCCATGGTAATTGCTTTTTGCTTGGCAGAAATCGCGCTACCCTATCTCAATACTTTTCTTGAAAAGGATTTATCATGGGGTCACATAGACGTCGGTACGACCCTACTCGTGGGTATTGCGTTAATGGGGATCATTGGCCTGGCAGCGGGAAGTTATCCTGCATTCTTCCTGTCTGCATTTCAGCCCGCGGCCGTCCTGAAGGGAGCAACGGCGGTACGAAAGAGCTCTGTCTGGAAGGCGCTCGTTGTATTTCAATTCAGTATTTCCATATTTCTTATCATCGCGACTATTGCAATGAACCAGCAAATGGATTTTGTAACGGCTAAGGATCTGGGTTTCGATAATGAACAAGTGGTGATCGTGCCGATAAATAACCGGGATATCTATGAACATCGTGAAAGCTTCAAAAAACAATTGCTTCAGTCACCGTTTGTACAAAGAGTTTCCCTGATGTCCGGTGAGCCCGGAGGTTTTCATGATAACATGGCGTTTCAACTCAAAGATCAGCCGGGCGAATTCACCAGGCTTCGCACGGTCTATACGGATTTCGACTATGCTAAAACCTTCGGGTTAAAAATAATCGCAGGGCGCGACTTTTCCAAATTGTACGGAACGGATGCTTCCGGTATGCTGCTCAACGAAAAAGCCGTCAAAGCCTTTGGTTGGAAGCCGGAGGAGGCCATCGGCAAGCAATTTCAGATTAACCTGCTCGACTCGGCGTGGCGAACCGTGATCGGGGTCGTTGCCGATTACAACTTCACATCACTCAAACAGGATATCGATCCGCTTGCGCTTTCGATTTACTCCGATCACCGTGTCGTTGCGGTGAAAATCAAAGGACAAGACGTTCCAGCTGCGATTGCACAGATAGAGCGTGTTTGGTCGTCCGTTGCTTCCAAATTTCCTTTTGAATTTAAATTTCTTGACCAAAGCTTCGCTTCGCTTTACCGCAGTGAGATTAAACAACGTGAATTACTCAGTGTGTTTTCCGTTTTGGCGGTTTGTACCGCCTGTCTCGGACTTCTGGGTCTGGCATCCTTTAGTACGGAAAAGCGTACTAAGGAAATCGGTGTACGAAAAATTCTTGGAGCCAGTGTAGTTCAACTCACGGGCTTATTAACAAAAGAATTCGTGTCATTGGTTTTGGCAGCCAATATAATTGCCGCGCCTATTGCCTACTTCGTCATTCACCGATGGCTTCAGGAATTCGCCTACCGAATCGATATTAATATAGGGATGTTCCTATTGGCCGCTTCTATTGCGTTTATGATCGCCTTGCTGACAGTCAGCTATCAGGCAATTCGAGCCGCGACGGCGAATCCGGTGGAAGCATTAAAGTATGAATAAATACTAAGTTCAGTAATTTTCAGGAGAAAAAATCATGTTGAGAAATTATTTTGTTGTCGCATTCAGAAACCTGTACCGGAAAAAAATGTACACATTCATTAATTTGTTCGGTCTAAGCGTATCTATCGCCGCCTGTATCGTCGGGTATCTCACATGGGACTTTGGATATCATTTCGATCAGTTCCATGAGAACGCCGATCGTATCTACCACATCGGAACTACAAGACCGATCAATGAACGTGATCAGATCTTCGGGATCTCCCCTTTGCCGCTCGGTCCCGCTCTGGTGAGGGATTTTTCCGGCGTGGAACGCGCCGTGCGGTTTGCCAATCAGACCGCCATTGTCAGAGTTGACGACAAGGTGTTTAACGAAAGCGTACATTTTGCCGACGATAATTTCTTCGATATGTTCCGATTCGAATTCGAGCAGGGAAACAAGACTGCATTAAAGGGTAAGAATAACATCATCATCACCCGTGAGATCGCACTGAAATATTTTGGCGATGTGAACGTGCTGGGCAAGAACATTATGATAAGTTACTCCAATGATGTTAAACAGGTCTATACCGTCGGTGGCATTTTAAAGCGCATTCCGCGCAACTCGAGTTTGCAGTTTGGTATGCTGCTTTCCGGTGAGATCCTGGGGGACCTGGGAATTGACGAACCGAATAATTGGGCTCACGTGACCGGCGCAACCTTTATTGAGGTTAACCAGGCTGGAGCGGTAAGACAGATCAAAGACGGCGAGTCCAAATATGTGGAGTTGGTCAGTTCGGTAAACCCAAGATTCCCCATTACTCATCTGGTCATCACTCCGTTGAAAGATCTTGCATTAGCAGGAGCCGACTTTCGAAGCCACAGTTTGAACGAAGCGCCTCCTCCGTCGGCCCGAATTTCAATTTTTGTCATTGCCATCCTCCTCCTTGTCATGTCGTGTTTTAACTATATGAATACTTCGCTCGCGGTAGCCGCCGCCAGACTGAAAGAGATCGGTATCCGAAAAGTGATGGGCAGCCCGCGCAGTCAACTGATCTTTCAATTCCTGACGGAAAACCTGCTTCTTTGTTTTCTCGCCCTGATCGTAGCATTTGGTTTGGCCGAACTGATGGTGTCGGGATGGAACGGGCTGTTTTCCGACATTCGTCTTTCGATGGATGAAGCCTGGAATTTCAAGTTGTGGTTATTTCTCGCCGGTTTATTAGGGATCACGGCCATCGGCGGAGGATTGTATCCGGCATACGTGATCAGCGCATACAACCCGGCCAAAATTCTTCAAGGCCATCAGTCAAAAATGACAACCAGTTGGGTCATGAAAGTGATGTTAACGGTACAGTTCGCCGTCTCCATGATCGCGGTAGTTGGCAGTGTCGTGTTTTCACAAAATGCCGAATTTCAAAAGAACCTGGACCTGGGTTACGATGAGGACAGGATCATCGGTGTGCCAATCCAAAAAAGTTCTATGTTCCATGTACTCTCAAACACACTGCAGCAGGATCCTCGAATAGAAAATGTGGCAGCCGGACGAAATCATATTTTGTATTCATCCTGGCGGAGAGTCATTAAGACCGTTGATCGCGATCTGGAAGCCGAGTTCTTATATGTAAGCCCGGGTTATGCAGAAACGGTCGGCCTGAAATTGGTCGAAGGTCGTTTTATCGACAGATCCCAGCCGCTTGATCTATCGGAGTCGATCGTCATTAATCAAATGATGGCGAAAGATCAGGGTTGGGATGATCCCATCGGACAAACTCTGACCATTGATTCCGTGAGCTGCCGTGTCATCGGGGTAGTGGAAGATTTTTATATACGAGGCCCGTTCAGGCCTATTCTGCCTTGCATTTTTAAAGCGGCAAAGGAAGAAACTTATCAGTTTGTAGTCATCAGAACGGGCAATTCAAATATAAGAACAACCATGTCGTTTGTGGAAGAAACATGGAAAAAGCTCTTTCCGGAAATGCCTTTTGAGGGATTTTATCAGGAGACCCAGACTGCCGAAGCGGCCGAGATCAGCAACGGAATTAAGCTGGTATTCGTGTACGTTGCATGCATGGCGATCATTATCTCCGGTATGGGCTTATTTGCGCTGGTATCGCTGAACATCATTCGCCGCACCAAGGAGATCGGAATTCGTAAGGTATTAGGCGCATCGGTAATGCAGATTGTGCGCATGATGAATTCGGATTTTGTCATTCTCATGATGATCGCGTCCGTTATCGCGGACCTTGCAGGATATTTTGTTTTCAAAGCGCTTCTGGATAGTATCTACAAATATCATGTAAATATCGGGATCCTGGCGTTGATACTGGCCAATATCACGGTCCTGGCCATCGGAATGGCGACTATAGGCACACGTGTTCTGCACGTAGCCCGGGCCAATCCGGTGAATGCGTTGAAATACGAATAGAAGGCACCTGCGGTACCGCAAGGAGTCTTTGAGGGCACAATGTAATTGTTATGAGACGATAAAGATCTTCCAGTTTAGGAGAAAAATAATGTTCAAAAATTATCTGAAAATCGGCATGAGGATCCTGGTCAAGCATAAGGGTTCTTCCTTTATCAATATTACCGGATTAGCCATCGGCATGGCTTGCTGTATGTTGATATTGCTTTTCGTCAAGGACGAACTGTCCTATGATCGTTTCAATGAAAAAGCAGACAGGATCTATCGTGTTAATTCTGAATTTGTTGAAAAAGGCCAAATCAAAAGGTATTCGCAGACTTCACCGCCAATTGGGCCGGCTCTGCAACAAAACTTCCCGGAAATAGAAGTAGCCGTTCGCGTGAGTTTCCCAAATGACAAAATTTTGATCAAAACGGGAGAAAATAGTTTTTATGAAAAAAATTTTTTTCACATCGATGCGAATGTATTTCGTGTGTTCAGCTTCAGCCTGACCGAAGGGAATTCTGAAACGGCGCTCAAAGATCTTAATTCCATAGTCATCAGTAATCAAATTGCACACAAATATTTTGGGGTTGCCTCACCGCTCGGCAAGGTCATAAGTGTTGAGTTGAGAGGTAAGATGACGGATTTTCAGGTGACCGGGGTTCTCGACGATATTCCGCATAATTCACATGTTCGGCCCGACTTTGTAATCCCTTTTAACAATCTCAGCAAAGGCCGGTTAGAAGAATGGTGGGATTTTGGATTCAATACTTTTGTGTTGTTGTCATCATCCGTTGTTCCAACTGAACTGGAGGAAAAATTCCAAAAATTCATTAAGGATCGCATGCCTGCATCGGATGTGAATGAGCCTTTGCCTAGACTTTTTTTACAGCCGCTGACTGATCTTCATTTGTATTCTGACTTTGAAATCGGTGAAGGTGACTTTGGTCCGATCATGTACGTTTATCTTTTCTCGGCCCTCGCTCTTTTCATCATGATTATCGCGTGTATCAATTTTATGAATTTAGCTACGGCGAGATCCCAGGGGCGAGCGCGGGAAGTAGGAGTGCGAAAAGTCGTTGGCGCCAATCGTAATCAATTGATCTGGCAGTTTTTGAGCGAATCTTTGGTTATGTCGGCAATATCGCTGATTGTGGCCGTCGGATTGATCGAGTTGGTCATCCCTGTCTTCAACACGATATATAATAAGAGCATCGCCATTGATTTTTCCAGCGATCTCGGCACGATCTTGAGTTTTGTCGTTGTTACGCTGATCGTCGGATTTATTGCCGGCAGCTATCCTGCATTGTTCCATACCCGCTATCAGCCAATTGAGGTTTTGAAAGGCACAAGGACTAAAGGAACAGCCGGTTCCCGATTTCGTAAAATACTTGTCGTTGCACAGTTTACAATTTCCATTGCGATCATTTTTGGTACGATTATCGTTTATTCGCAGCTCCAATTCGTCAAGGATATTAAACTGGGTTTTGATAAGGAGCATACGATCATCATTCCCTTAACAAGGGCGATCAAGCCGTCGTCGGAAACGTTTAAAAATGAATCTCTGCGTAATCCCAATGTTTTAAAGGCCAGTCTTGCATTTACCTTTCCGGCCGGGGATAACTGGTGGAGAACCGGTGTTTTGCCTGAAGGGGTAGAAGATATTGAGAACATGAAAAGAGCTTATACATTCCAGACGGATTTTGACTATTTCAAGACGCTCGGGACTCACATTTTGGCGGGAAGGGATTTTTCGCCTCGTTTTCAGAGTGACAGCAATATGTTCATTATCAACGAAGCGGCCGTCAAAGATTTTGGCTGGAAGTCTCCTGAAGAAGCTATCGGAAAAAAACTCTCATGGTTGGGGCACGGTCCGCAGCATCCGAAAGTGGGAGCGGTGATCGGGGTCGTTCAGGATTTCCACTATAAAGCCCTTCGTGAAAAAATTTCCCCTGCCGTATTCCACATTATGCCGTCTGATTCGTATGAGTTGCTGGCTCTTCGCATCCGGCCGCATAGTACATCGGAGACCTTGGCCTCCATCAGGAAAATATGGTCATCGCTGGATCCCGGCCATCCGTTCGAGTATCAGTTCTTAGACGATAACGTTAACCGTCAATATGAGACGGAGGAAAGACTTGGCAAGATATTCGGAATATTTTCTGTCTTGGCCATCATTATTGCCTGTATGGGTTTGTACGCGCTCGTGGCATTTACTACCGAACAACGAACCAAAGAAATCGGTATCCGGAAGGTAATGGGCGCTACGATCGGAGGAATCGTGGCGCTGCTCTCAAGAGAATTTATTAAGCTGGTTCTGGTAGCCAATATCATCGCCTGGCCGTTAGCCTATTGGGCCATGAATCAGTGGCTGGAGAATTTTGCGTACCGAATCAGTATCGGTGTTACAAGTTTTCTGTTGTCGGCGGCTGTGGCTTTGGTCATTGCCTTGATCACCGTGAGTCATCAGGCTTTCAAAGCAGCGACGGCCAATCCGGTGGATGCCTTGAAGTACGAATAGTCTGATCATTAGGCGTAATATTCACGCGTCTGGTTTCAATAAATCGGAGAAGAAATCATGCTTAAGAATTATCTGAAGATCGCATTTAGGAATCTGCTTAAACACAAAGCGTATTCTCTAATCAACATTCTGGGTCTTGCGGTTGGTATCGCCGCTTGTCTTTTGATCGTGATTTTTGTTTTGGACGAACTTCAGTACGATCGATATCATACGGACTCGGATCGCATTTACCGTGCGACTATCGCCGCGAGGATCAACGGTAAAGAACTCAATGCAACCAATACCTGCACGCCGTTGGCAGCCGCGTTGGTAAGAGATATCCCCGAAGTAGAAGCCAGCACACGCTTTCATCATGCGGGTAATTTCACGATTCGTCTCGGCGACAAGGTTTTTAACGAAGAAAAATTTTTGCATGCGGACTCTACTGTGTTTAGCGTATTTACTATTCCTTTGACTAAAGGGAATCCCGAGAGGGCTCTGACTGAACCTTTTTCAGTCATTATCAGCGAAAAAATGGCGGAAAAATATTTTGGTGACGATGACCCGATGGGCAAAGTGCTCAACACAGACGGACGAGTAGATTATAAGATCACGGGTGTGTTCAAGAACGTACCGCCTCAGTCCCATATGCATTACGATTTTCTCGCTTCTTTCAATTCCCGCGAAGAAAGCCGGGATGATGAATGGTTATCCAACAATAATTGGACCTACGTCAAACTTAAAGACGCCAACGGCTTTGAGTCTTTTCAATCTAAAATTCAGGGCTTAGTAATAAAATACGCCGGTCCGCAGCTCAAGAAAATTGTCGGTATCACCATGGAGGAGTGGTTTAAGAACGGCGGCGCTTACAACTACGTTTTTCAGCCTTTGACGAGCATCCATCTATATTCAGATCTCAACGGGGAGGTCGAGCCTAACGGAAATATTATTTACGTGTACATCTTTTCCGTCATTGCCTTCTTCATATTGCTGATTGCGTGTATTAATTTCATGAATCTGGCGACCGCACGTTCCGCCAATCGCGCCAAAGAGGTGGGAGTGCGTAAGGCTCTGGGTTCCATGAAAACCCAGCTGATCCACATGTTTCTCACTGAATCGGTCCTGATCGTGTTAATGGCCATGACCATTGCCGTCGGGTTATCCGAACTTTTTCTTCCTGCATTCAACAATCTGTCCGGCAAAACACTGGAAATCGATTTACTGACGAATCCTTTGTTGATGATTGTGCTTCTTACATTTTCCTTGGTAGTCGGGCTTTTGGCCGGGAGTTATCCTGCGTTTTATCTTTCTGCATTCGACCCCATCATGGTGCTAAAGGGCAAATTGGCGGGCGGCGCTAAGGGGGGCGTTTTACGCAGTATTCTGGTGGTCGGTCAATTCTCCGTTTCGGTTGCATTGATTATTGGAACGCTGGTCATTCGCGGACAGATCGACTATGTTCAAAGCAAGCGTATGGGATTTGAAAAGGAACATGTTCTTATCGTAGAGAATATTTGGCTGATGCGGGATCAAAGGCAAAGTTTTAAACAGGCCATGCTGGCAGTGGACGGTGTGGAGAATGCGACCGTTGCCAATGGCGTACCGGGCCAGGATATTGGCAACACGGCCTTCTATACCGAAGGACATCAGAACGACCCGAGACTGCTTTGGACAATACGCTCCGACTATGATTTTGTCAAAACGCTCAAAGTTGAGTTTTCGGATGGGCGGGATTTTTCCAATGAATTTGCCACGGATTCGACATCGGTAATCTTAAATGAAGCGGCGGTAAAAATTCTTGGAATGACTAATCCCACTAATCAAGCGGTCTATCGGTTTAGCGAAGACAAACCCCTCAAAGTGATTGGTGTTGTTAAGGATTTCAATTTCCAGTCCCTCCATCAGGAGATTCAGCCGCTCGTGATACTTCCTGAAAATAGAGGAAGTATTGCCGCGTTGCGTATACGGCCTGAAAATATTGCCGGAACGATTGCCTCAATCGAAAGAGTGTGGAACCGGTTCCAAGCCGGGCAACCGTTCGTATATAAATTTCTTGATGAACAATTTGATGCCCTTTACCGCGCAGAACAGCGCGTATCAAGGATCGTAGGAGTTTTTGCCGTTTTGGCGATCCTTGTAGCCTGCCTCGGCCTTCTCGGTTTGGCCGCGTATACGGCGGAACAGCGTACCAAAGAGATCGGTATTCGTAAAGTTATGGGTGCAACGGTCGGAGGTATCGTGGTTTTATTGTCAAAGGAATTCCTTAAATGGGTATTGATCTCCAATCTGATCGCGTGGCCCGTGGCGTTTTATTTCATGAATTTGTGGCTGGAGAATTTCGCCTACCGGATCGATCTGAGCCTGACCGTGTTCCTGGCTGCCGGTATTGCGGCGATTGTCATTGCTTTGCTGACGGTCAGCCTACAGGCGGTGAAAGCGGCAACATCCAATCCGGTGGATGCATTGAAATACGAGTAATCATCAATGTGCATGTAGAAATGAAAGCTAAAATATGATTCGTAACTATCTTAAAATCGCCCTCCGCAATCTATCCAAACAAAAGATGTACTCTGCCATCAATGTCATGGGTCTTTCTATAGGCATGGCCAGCTGTCTGCTCATCACGATGTACATTCTATTCGAACTCAGTTACGACCGCTATCACGTTAAAGCGGATCGTATGTACCGTATATGGAGAGAATTTAATAATCCTGACGGATCGGTCAATCTTCGGCTGGGGCCGATCGCGCCTAAATTTGCGCCGCTATTACGGCAAGATTTTCCTGAATTTGAATATGTGACCCGGTTCATTCCGGATAACGGGATTCTTCTCGGACGAAATAACCGATACTTTACTGAGGATAATCTTCTTTGGGCCGACGAACATTTTTTTGATGTCTTTACGGCAAGGTGGGTTGCCGGAGATATCCGCACTGCATTGATAGAGCCAAATTCGCTCGTACTTACAAGATCGATGGCCCAAAAATATTTTGGCGATGAGAACCCTGTGGGACAATCGCTGATTCACGAAAAAGAGACCAACCTGAAGATTACCGGCGTTGTCGAAGACCCGCCGATGAATTCCCACTTCCACTATGATTTTCTGGGATCGTTTTCGTCCCTGCCCCCCGGTTTTCTAGAATCCTGGGGAAGTAATAATTTTTCAACTTATGTAATTCTTAAGGAAGGTGAGAGCCCGGAAGCCATTGAGAATAAGTTCCCGGAATTCCAAGACCGGCACATGCCCGATAGAGACGGTATGAAGCCGCGACAACATACCAAACTGCACATGCAGCCGGTTACATCGATCCACTTATACTCGCACCTTAATTCCGAGATCGGCGAGAACAGTGACATATCCTATATTTATGTACTGTCCGCTGTCGCGTTATTTGTATTGCTCATTGCGTGCATCAACTATGTGAATCTGGCAACGGCCAGATCCGCGCGCCGCGCCAAAGAGGTCGGCATGCGGAAAATTCTCGGCGCGGAAAGGGATCAGCTGATCCGGCAGTTTATCGGCGAATCGGTTCTGGTTACTTTCATTGCGATGGCTTTCGCCATCGTTATGGTAGAATTGGCCCTGCCGTTCTTTAATTCCTTTGTCGGTCGCAATCTTGAACTGGGATCTTTCATCAACCCTTGGAGTATTCCTTTTTTTCTGTTAATGACGTGTATCATAGGTGGTTTAACCGGGAGTTATCCCGCGCTCTACCTTACACGATTTCGTCCGATTACCATCGTGCAAAATGCCAAAGCGCATTCCGGATCTAAAAGCCTCCTGCGTTCATCCCTGGTCGTCCTTCAATTCTCGGTTTCCATCATCCTTATGATCTCCATGGGCATTGTGCATAATCAAATGGAATTCATCCGTCAAAAAGACCTTGGATTCAACAAAGAACAACTGTTGGTCTTGCCCAGCAGCCCGGAAATGATCAATAACCTTGAAACATTCAAAAGCAAGCTGTTACAGAATTCAAATATCGTCAGCGTATCAGCAGCAAAACGGATCCCTTCGGATCGATTGCTGGATGCGGGAAGCGCACAGATCATCAGGAACGGGAAAGCGGAGAACGTAACTTTTCGTATCGGCAGCCTGAATGTGGACCATGATTATATCCCAACATTCGGTATGCCGTTAGCTGCCGGGCGCAATTTCCAAAAAACGCTGGCGAGCGATTCGACCAAAGCTTTCATCATTAATGAAAAAGCGGTTCAAATGCTGGGCTGGAAATCGGCGGATGAGGCTATCGGGCAGCCTTTCAAATATTCAGATCGGGACGGCACTATCGTGGGAGTTCTCAAAGATTTTCATTTTGAATCCTTACATCAGGAGATCGCGCCGATCGTGATGCGCATATCATCGGCTTCCCTTTACAAAATAACGGTGCGGATCCGACCCGATGACATGCCGGCAACCATTTCATTTCTTCAATCGATTTGGCATGAGTACCGTAAGGATTATCCATTCGAATATTCCTTTGTAGATGAAAAATTTGACCGCCTTTACCGAAGCGAACAAAAACTCGGAGCGGTGTTCGGATTTTTTGCAGGCTTGTCCATCTTCATCGCCTGTTTGGGCTTATTGGGTCTTGCGGCATTCATGACCGAGCAACGTACTAAAGAAATCGGCATCCGTAAGGTACTCGGAGCTTCCGTAGGGAATATCGTGGCGATGGTCTCCGGCGAGTTCATAAAATTTGTTTTGATCGCCAGCGTCGTCGGGTGGTTTATTTCTTACTACAGTATGAATCAGTGGCTGAAAATATTTGCCTATCATACCGAAGTTAACCCGGGGACGTTCCTTCTGGCATCTGCGGGCGCATTATTTATTGCGCTGGTTACGGTCGGGTATCAGGCGGCTAAGGCAGCGACGGCTAACCCGGTCGAAGCTTTGAAATATGAATAAATCATAGAACGGTTGTATTAAAATCCGGAGTCCTGATGCTAAAAAATTACCTGAAGATCGCTGTACGTAATTTACTGAAGCATAAGACATTTTCGATCATCAATATAGCCGGCCTGGCCGTAGGGATGACGGCATGTCTTTTGATCATACTTTATGTATGGGATGAACTGAGTTTTGAGGATCAGCATGAGAAGGCCGATCGGATATACCGGCTCAATTGCGAGTATTTCCTTCCGAAGAATGCCGGTTCAGAAGCATATGCGATTACCGGACCCGGGGTGGCGCCACTTATTGCAAAAGATTATCCGGAGATCGAATCCGTTGTTCGTATTCGCAATCTTCGGGATAATCTCATTCAAAAACCGAATTCTTCAGAACAATTTTACGAAGACGTTATTTTTGCCGATTCCACGCTTTTTAACGTCTTTACGCTTCCGCTGGCTTACGGGGACGCTGTGGCCGCTCTGGCCAATCCCTTCACGATGGTCCTTTCGAAAACTATGGCAAGAAAGTATTTCGGCCGTGAGGACGTCGTTGGAGAAATTCTGAGATTCCCGTCGGACTCGATTAGTTTTACCGTTATGGGCGTAATGGATGATCCCTCAAAACCCTCGCATTTGCGGTTCGACATGATCGCTTCGTTTTCAACTTTACGCGCTTTGAAATTCCGCCTGGACGGCTGGTGGAATTTCGGTTATCACACTTTTGTCCTTTTAAAAGATGAAACCGATGTCCGGGCTTTTACGGAAAAAATAAAGGGAATATCGCATCGTTATATTCCGGATCAGGAAAAACAGTCAGGGTATTCGCAGGAATATTCTCTTATCAATCTCAAAACTATCCACCTGGATTCGCATCTCCGAGGCGAGTTTTCAAACAACGGTAAACGGGTGTATGTATATGTGTTTTTAGGCATCGGTATCCTGATCTTACTGATCGCCTGTATTAATTTTATGAATCTCTCGACGGCGCGATCTTTGATCCGTGCCAAAGAAGTCGGTGTGCGCAAAGTGGTCGGCGCATTTCGTTCACAGCTTATCCGGCAATTCCTGACCGAATCGCTCGTCATTACGTTCCTCGCGCTGATCCTGTGTTTTACTTTTGCCGAAGTCAGTCTCACCTGGTTGAATCAGCTTACGGAAAAAGATTTGACGCTCAATATTTTCAAAAATCCGTTGGTTATGACAGCCGTATTGTTCATCGTCATGCTGACCGGAATGGGAGCGGGTTTGTATCCTGCATTTTTTCTTTCTTCGTTCACGCCTCAATCGGTCCTTAAGAGTTTTCGTAGTTCATCAAAAGGGGCTTTTCTAAGAAAGGGACTGGTCACTTTTCAATTTGCCATTTCGATCGGCTTAATTGCCGGGATATTGCTCGTTCATCGCCAGATCCAATTCATGCGTAAAGCAGATCTCGGGTTTTCCAAGGAACAGGTTGTGGTTGTGCCGATTCGGGAGACGTCGACCCTGCCCATGTTTCAGACCTTTCAAAAAGAGTTGGAAAAGTTTCCGGAAGTGGTCGCATCAAGCATCGCTTCTCGGATTCCGGGGAAAGAAATGGGCAACAACGTTGTCCGATTGGGTTGGGACGACAACGCGGCCTGGAGTGATATGAGGTTCTTGTCCGTCGATCACGATTACCGCAAAGTATACGGGTTTGCTTTGCTTGAGGGACGCTGGTTCGATCCCCGCTTTCCTACCGACGAAGCCGAAGGTTTTGTGATCAATGAATCTGCCGTGGCGCGGCTGGGTTTTACATCGCCGACCGATGCAATGGGTAAGCCCCTTCAATGGCAACGCAAGAAAGGCAGGATCATTGGCATCATTAAAGATTTTCATTTCATGTCGCTGCAGAACACCATCGAACCTTTTATTGCGGTAATGGCCAACGGCCATTATGCCGAATATGTGTCCATCAAAGTGTCGAGCGGTAATTATCATGAAACCATCGACCGATTAAAATCTTCATATCAAGCGGTGATGCCCAGAGGTGTATTTGAGTATCAATTTCTTGATGAATCGTTTGATCATCTGTACCGAGCCGAGGACCGGTTCAACACCATTCTTTTCATGTTTACCGGTCTTGCCATTTTTGTAGCGTGTTTAGGATTACTCGGGTTGACCACTTACACTGCACAGCAACGCACCAAAGAAATCGGCATCCGTAAAGTTATGGGAGCAACCGTTACGGCCATCGTCATGCTGATATGCCAGGATTTTATGAAACTGGTCCTGTTCGCCATTATCATTGCCACTCCGCTGGCGTATGGTTGTATAGTTTTGTGGTTGCAGGATTTTCCTTATAGGGCAGGAATCGCATTGTGGGTTTTCCCTGCGGCAGGTTTGACGGCTGTAGCGCTTGCCTTTTTTACGATCGGTTTTCAGGCGGTTAAAGCCGCCACGGTCAATCCGGTGGATGCGCTCAAATATGAGTGACAAGTTGAGAATCGTAACCGTAATTACAAAAACGGGGATTGTAATATGTTAAGAAATTATGCAAGAATGGCAGTACGAAACCTGATCAAACACCGCGTTCGTACGTTGATCAACATCGGAGGTCTTGCGCTGGGGATGTCCTGTTGTATCATGATCAGCTTATACGTTTTCCAGGAAGTTCGATACGACCGGTTTCATTCGAAAGCCGATCGGATCTTTCGGGTAAATTTTTCATTGGAACTGAACGGTAATACGTATAACGAAGCTTCCGTTCCTTTTCCTGCAGCAGCTGCATTTCGATCGGAGTTTCCGGAAGTAGTCAACAGCGTTCGACTATCTAAAGAAAATCAAACGGTTTTGATGTCCCGCGGCGATAAGCATTTCAAAGAGGAATTGTTATTTGCCGATGCGTCTTTTGTTGACGTTTTTGATATCGTATTGTTGAAAGGGAATACGGCAACGGCCTTGGCGGATCCGTCTTCGGTCATATTGACCGAAGAAACAGCGCGTAAATACTTTGGCGACGAAGACCCAATAGGAAAAACCATACGTTATCAGAACCAGGCAGAACTGAAGGTAACAGGAATTGCGGCCGGTTATCCAAATGAGTCCCATCTTCAATTTGATGCGATCGTGCCGTTGGAATTCCAATTGAATATATGGAAAGGCCAGACAGGCTCTGAAGGCCGGGAAAACAAATGGTTTTGGACAGGATCCTGGACATATTTACTTCTGAATGATCCCGTGTCCGCGGCGCGAATTCAAGAAATGATGCCCGCCTTTGTAAAGAAATATTACCCGGACAGGATAAAGGCCGGCGTTCAGATGGAGTTGATGCCTCTGAAAGATATCCATCTGTACTCACATCTTGATAATGAATTAGAACCTAACGGCGATATTTTTTATGTCTATGTCTTTGGAACGATTGCGGTTCTAACATTGTTGATCGCAGGCATTAATTTTGTCAACCTTACCACTGCCCAATCGATCGATCGGATCAAAGAGATAAGCATTCGCAAGATTGTCGGCGCCCGACCGCCTCAACTGGTCCTGCAAGTGCTATGCGAATTTATATTAGCCGGTCTTACCGCTTTAGTGATCGCCATCGGAATAGTAGAAATAGCTCTGCCGTATTTCAATTGGCTGTCCGGACAGTCATTGTCCCTTGATAGCCTGCACAGTGTGATGGGATCCGTAATACTTCTCAGCGGCGCAATCTTGGTCGGACTTATCTCAGGTTTGTATCCCGCAATCTCATTTTCATTTTTTAAACCCGGTGGTTTATTAAAATCGGGATCGTGGAAAAGAAAAGAAACCGCCAGAAAGGTCCTCGTCGTTTCGCAATTTGCAGTGTCTATTATGTTGATCGTTGCCATTGGAATCATTGGTCGCCAGTTAAACTTTATCAAAGAAAAGAATCTTGGATTCGAAAAAGAAAAAACCGTGATCATTAAAGCGCATTCAGGCGTGAATAATCAATATGAGGCTTTTCATTCGGAGTTAATGAAGCATTCCAATGTGGTGAGTGTGAGCGGAATTTCCGATGTGCCGGGTGAAGGCATGTCGGTCTATCGGTTTGTTCCGCAGGGAGGTACCCGCGAGACACCGGAGGCATTGCCGCTCTTGCTGACGGACTATGATCTGCCGAACGCGATAGGGATCAGGTTGAAGGAAGGGCGGTGGTTTTCTAAAGATAATCCTACGGATGCGGCTGAAGGTTTTATTTTGAACGAGGCCGCAGTTGAAAAACTCGGTTGGCAAGGCAATGCTTTGGGTAAGACCATGGAATTATTCGGCCCCGGCACCAACACCATTGCCAAGTCGGGAAAGATCATTGGCGTGATCCGTGATTACCATTTTGAATCGCTGCATCAGGCGGTAAAGCCGCTGGTCATATCGTTGGATAATTATTTTTCCTTCTATGTTCTCAAGATAGGTACCGGAGATGTAAAGCCTGTACTGGATCATCTGGAGATGGTATGGTCCAAATTCGCACCGGGCTGGCCTGTCGAATATTCATTTCTTGACTCACGTCTCGACCGGATATATCGGTCGGAGGAAAAATTGTCGCGGTTGATCAATCTGTTTGCCATCATAGCGGTGGTCATTGCATCATTGGGCCTTTTCGGACTGTCTGCGTACGCGGCCGAACGCCGTACGAAGGAGATCGGCATCCGAAAGGTTCTGGGCGCAAGGGTTTCCGCTATCGTTACCATGTTATCGATCGAATATGTTAGTATGATCGTGATATCCAGCCTGATTGCATGGCCGGCCGCATATTTGCTGCTTGATAAATGGCTCAGCAATTTCGCATACCGGATATCCATAGATCCCGGCCCTTTTATTATTGCGGCAGTATCCGCACTTGTATTGGGCTTAATGACGGTCAGCTACCATGCCTTTAAGGCCGCGACGGCAAATCCGGTCGAGGCGCTCAAGTATGAATAGTTTCAATTACCTTCATTAAAAACGATTGGAGGATCATCGTGCTCAAAAATTATTTCAAGATCGCTCTGCGAAATCTGATAAAAAGAACCGGTTACACGGTCATTAACCTGCTCGGCCTGACCCTGGGTTTGTCCGCCAGTATTCTGCTTATCTTATACCTTCAGCATGAGTTAACTTTTGATCGGTTTAATTCAAAATACGATCGTACCTATCGTATCATTGAGAGACGCAATACGGCGACCCAACAAGGACAACTGGTCGGCCAAACATCTCCGATGATCGCAACGCACATTCTTGCAAACCTGCCGGAAGTAGAGACGGCAACGCGCCTTTTTCGCTTCGGACGATATACGGTCGAATACAAAGCTAATCGATTTTATGAAGGGGATTATCTGTTTGCCGAGCCATCGTTCTTTGAAGTGTTTGATATGCGTCTGGCTCAAGGAGATCCTTTGACGGCTTTAGCCGAACCCAATTCCGTTATTCTGACCCCCGAAGCGGCTGTGAAATATTTCGGTGAAGAGAACGCCATAGGTAAAACCGTAAACGTTGAGAGTATGGGGCCGATGAAGGTCACAGGTATTTTGGAGACGATTCCTGCCAATTCGCATCTTCAATTCAATATGCTTTTTTCATCGATGACGTTCGACAAAAGCAAAGGCTTCAAACGTTGGATTGAGAATTGGGAATCGGACGGCGTGATCAGTTATCTCGTGCTACGTGAAGGAGCGGACGCTGCCCTATTGCAGAATAAGATGGAGAACCTGATCTTTGAACGACGCACCGATAGTAAGACCGAGCGGTTTCTGAAAATACAAGCACTGGATGATATTCATCTTTACTCGAATGAGATCCAATCGGATCGAAATTTCCAAAAAAGCGATCCGATCTATCTCTATCTTTTTTCATTTATCGCCCTGTTCATACTTATCATTGCGTCTATCAACTATGTCAATCTGGCCACCGCACGGTCCATGCAAAGAGCGAGAGAGGTTGGCGTACGTAAAGCGGTAGGCGCCAGCCTGCGGCAACTCACGATCCAGTTTATTACAGAGTCGGTTAGTTTGGTCATGTTATCATTGGTGGCCGCTTTCGCGCTGGTAGAATCATTATTGCCGGTTTTTAATGAAATCGCTTCCAAAAAACTTCAATTTTCTCCGGTTTCAGATCCTCTTCTGACCGGAGTCATTTTGATTTTTGCCCTGTGCGTCGGCGTGTTGTCTGGAACTTATCCGGCTATGCATCTTTCAAGGCTGAAGATCGTTGATGTATTCAAGGGACAAGCCCGTGCGGGAAGAGGGGAGAGAACCGTTCGATCCGGACTGGTGATCGGGCAATTTGCCTTGTCGATTGTGATGATCGTGGTTACGATCGCCGCCTACCGGCAACTGCAGTTCATTCAGGAAAAGCGGCTCGGTTTCAACAGCCAGCAAATGGTGGTGATCGATATCAATACCGGAAATGTCCGGAAAAACATGCCCGCGGTCAAACAGGCATTTGCCGATCACCCGGCAGTGAAGGCGATCAGCGTGTCCTCCCGCGTACCGGGCGAATGGAAGGATATTGAAGAAGTTGAAGCGAATATCTCGGGATCATCGTCGGTAAATATGAAGGCGGCTTTCATTTCAATTGATGAGGACTTTTTGCAGACCTACGGTATCACCCTGTCTGCAGGAAGAAATTTTTCAAGAGCGATGGGTACCGATTCCATGGCCGTTTTAGTCAACGAAAGCGCCGTCGCGGCCTTGAGCCTAACCGATCCGATCGGGCAGGTTATTGAAGTGCCGCAAAGCAAGTTCAAAGCAACGATCGTTGGCGTGGTGCGTGACTTTCATTTTAAATCGCTTCATGAAAAGATCGCGCCGCTGGTTATGGGGTTTCTGTCACCCTACGGGGCGCATGTCATCGACGGGAGCGACTATTTTTCCGTTCAATTCAATGCTGTGCAACTGCAGGATCTGATGAAGCATTTGCGGCAGGTCGGCGAACATTTCGACCCGCAACATCCGTTCGAATTCAATTTTCTGGATGAAAAGCTCGCCTCCTTTTACCTGGAAGACCAACGCGTCAGCGGTATTTTTGCGGCAGGAGCCGCCCTGGCCGTGATCATTGCTTGCATGGGGCTATTCAGCCTCGCCGCCTTTGCGGCGGAACAACGCCGTAAAGAATTGGGAATACGAAAAGTTTTGGGAGCCTCTTCGGCCGGGCTGGTCATGCTGTTGTCCAGGGATTTTCTGAAGCTGGTGTTGTATGCCAATGTGATCGGTTGGCCTTTGGCTTACTTCTTCATTCAATCATGGCTGGATAACTTTGCGTATCGTATTCCCATTGAAATCGGCTTGTTCGCTCTTGCAGGTTTTTCGGCCTTTGTTATCGCGTGGGTTACGGTCAGCTGGCAGGCGTTCAAAGCGGCTTCGATCAATCCCGTGGAAGCATTGAAATATGAATAAATTAAAACATTTAAGATTGAACGGATTCGTAATAAATAAAGGAATCTCATGAGAAAAATTTACTACTGTTTATTTTGGATCATCGGTTTTGAAAGCCTGTGTGGACAAACCATTCCATTCGATTCACCCCGATGGCATATTGCAGCAAAAGAAAGCAAGGTAATGGATTACCTCGGACAGAAAGCGCTTTATCTGAAAGGCGGCGATGCGTTTATTGCCGACGCGGGATTTACGAACGGTACGATAGAATTTGATATTGCGGTGAACGGCGAGCGTGGATTTATGGGTGCGGTTTGGCGCGCGATCGATTCAGCTAACTACGAAAACTTTTACATTCGCCCGCACCAATCGGGAAACCCGGATGCCAACCAATACACGCCGATATTCAACGGTGTCGCGGCATGGCAATTATACTATGGGGATGGATATGCGGCGCCCGTAAAATATGTAATGAATCAATGGATGCATATCAAGATCGCTGTTTCGGGGAAATCTGCGGAGGTGTTCATACAGGATATGGGAAAACCCGTGCTTTTCATAGGCGAATTGAAAAGACCAGTGGAATCAGGAGGCGTAGGTTTGACCAACAGTAATTTCACCGGTGCCTTTTTTGCTAATTTCCAATTCACGAAATCGGAACCGAAATTGGTTGGCTCGCCGGTACCGCCCAAAGAAACTCGACGCGGTACGGTCACCGCTTGGTATGTTTCCAATACGATCAACGAGTCGGCTTTGGAAAACAACACAGTATTGGCTACGACATTAACCGGCGCGCTTAAATGGAAAAAACTGGAATGTGAACCCGGCGGATTGGTTAATCTGGCAAAGGTCCAGGGCCGAACAGACAGCGCAAATACGGCATTGGCCAGAGTGACCGTGCAATCGGAAAAAGAACAGACAAAAATGTTGGAACTCGGCTTCAGCGATCGCGTGAAGGTGTATTGCAACGGTAACTTACTCTATGCCGGCATGAACAATTATCTTTCTAGAGATTACCGTTTCCTCGGTACGATCGGCTTCTACGACGCCGTTTATTTGCCGCTTAAAAAAGGAAAAAACGAAATTTGGATGGCCGTGTCGGAGGATTTTGGAGGCTGGGGCATTCAAGCTGTCTTTCCGGATACTCGGGATATTACAATCAGCTATTGATCAAAAACTTTGGACCGCTAACAAAAGGAGTGATTCATGTTCCGAAATTACGTCAAAATCGCGTTACGGAATCTGCTCAAGCATCGCGGCTACTCTTTTATAAATATTACGGGGCTTGCTGTAGGTCTAGCGTGTTGCATTTTGATCGTACTGTTTGTTCTGGATGAGTTAAGCTACGATCGTTATCTCGCAAACGCGGACCAAGTTTATCGCGTTCAGACGGATGTGAATGTAGCCGGTAATACGCTGAACCTGGCTACGACCTCATTTCCTATGGCGGCTGCGCTGAAGGCCGACTTCCCTCAAATTCAGGACATCTCGCGTATGGTTAAATGGGGTGAACCCGTGTTAAGCTTGAATGAAAACCGGTTCAAAGAGAAGTCATTTTATTGGGCCGATGCGTCCATTTTTAAAATTTTTTCATGGTCTTTTATTGAAGGTGACCCTCAAACGGCTCTTGCGGATATACATTCGATCGTGCTCACGGAATCAGCCGCCAAAAAATATTTCGGCCAGGAAAACCCAATAGGTAAAACCCTGCGATATGAGAACCGCGTTGAACTGAGAATCACCGGTATTATCAGGGATCTGCCTGATAACTCAACATTTAAATTTAATTTTCTCGGCTCCTCATTAATGCTTCACGACATCATGGGAAAAGAGACCATGGAAATGTGGCACGGTTTCTATCCGACGGAGACATTTGCAACGATCCGGAGCAGACCGGAGGCCGATGCTTTAAGTAGGAACCTGCCAAAATTTGTTTCCAAATATCTTCAGGATGATATGGCCAAAACGCTCGGCCGGACCTATACCATGTCGCTGCAGCCGCTGCTGAATATTCATTTATCTCCACAACTTAGGGGCGAATTCGGTACCATCGGCAGTACCGTATATATTGTGACATTCTCAGCTATCGCCGTTTGTGTCCTTTTGATCGCTTGCATCAATTTCATAAATCTTTCGACGGCCCGTTCGGCGCGGCGTTTTAAGGAGATCGGACTGCGTAAGGTGCTTGGCGCTTTACGTTCACAACTGGTTCGTCAGTTTTTAGGGGAAACATTTCTCCTGAGTTTTATTGCATTGTTCTTTGCTCTGCTGTTTGTGGAACTGAGTTTGCCTTTGTTCAATCAACTGGCGAACAAACAGATGACGTTTTCTTTTTTGTCGAACGGTTCCGTCTTTCCTGTGATCGCAGCGATCACCTTGTTTGTCGGTTTTTCGGCGGGAGCTTATCCGGCATTTTATTTATCGCAATTCAAGCCGGTTGATTCTTTGAAAAACAAACAGACAACAGGCAAAGGCGGCGTTCGGCTTCGCAAAGTACTTGTGGGCGCCCAGTTTGCCGTTTCCATCATTTTGATTATTACCACCATGACGGTGTATCGTCAGTTGGAATTCATGCGGGATCAGAATCTCGGTTTTGATAAGGATCAAGTTCTGGCCATATCCGTAAGCGACGAAACGCTGCAGAAAAAATACGATGTATTGAGGGAACAGCTGCTGCGAAATCCGGATATTCAAAATGTGGCGGCATCGACCTTCATGCCCGGTGGGAAGATCATGGGGACGCCCATTCGTAAAATTCCTTCGAATGAGGCGGACAAGTGGGAAATGAGAACTATTCCGGCGGATCATTACTTTGTTCCGACGCTGGGAATAAAGATGGTTGCCGGTAGAAATTATTCTAAAGACATCGCCTCCGATATGAAGGAAGGCATTATTATCAATGAAGCAGCCGTGCAGGAGTTGGGCTGGGCAAGCGCCCAAGATGCTGTCGGACAAAAAGTGGAATGGTGGGGCATAGAACCTCCGGTGATTGCCACTGTCATCGGTGTTACTGAAAATTTTAATTTTGCATCCCTGCATCAGAAAGTTGCCTCATTGGTCCTGGTGCCGATTCCGTATTGGCCGAACGGTTACAATTACATCAGCGTGCGCGTTAATCCGGCCAATACATCCGCAGCTCTGGGATTTGTTCGGGAGACGTGGGAAAAACTTTTTCCGGAGACTCCTTTAACCTATTCTTTTCTGGACGAGGACTTTGGAAAACTATATGCATCGGAGGATAAATTAGGTTCGATTTTTACCGTATTTGCATCGCTGGCAATTTTTATTGCATGTCTGGGGCTGCTGGGGCTGGCATCCTTTATGGCCGAATCGCGAACAAAAGAGATCGCTATTCGTAAGATATTAGGTTCCTCCGTTGCCGGGATCGTTAACTTAATGTCGAAAGAATTTATTTTTCTTGTTCTGTTATCCAATATTGCAGCATGGCCGGTAGCTTATTACATCGCCAATGCCTGGCTTGAGAACTTCGCATTTAGAATTGCGATCCATCCTCTTGTCTTTGTTATTGCGGGTGTTTCGGCTATAACTATTGTGCTCATAACGGTAAGCTTTCAGGCTTTCAAAGCAGCTTCGGCCGACCCGGTGCAGGCCTTGAAGTATGAATAACGTCGACATTCAATATATGATAATTTACTATGCGTAAAAGTGATACATCCTTATCGAAAAGGAAATTCGGTTTATGATCAAAAATTATATCAGGTCGAATACTCATTCTGCAAAGACTGCGGCTTGACATAACAATAATGAACACTTTTAGTCCCGTACCAATATTTGGAATGATCACATGTATCAAAATTACTTAAAGATTGCTTTTCGAAACCTGTTCCGAGGAAAGCTGTATTCGTTTATCAATATTTTCGGACTCGCAATCGGTATTTCCTGTTTTATGCTGATTTTTCTTTTTATTCAGGATGAATTGCGTTACGACCGTTTTCACAGGAAAACGGATCGAATTTACCGGGTTACGTCCAAGTTAGATAACACCGAAGGCCAAGGGGAAAATTCATCGAGCAACCCTTTCCCGCTGGCCAAAGCATTAAAAACGGATTATCCGCATTTGATCGAAGAAGTCGTCCGCTTTTTTAATTTCCAGGTACCTTCATTCAGCCTGCAGTATGGCGACGCGCGCTTCAATGAAAAAAGATTATTCTACGCCGATTCATCGCTGTGGAAAATTTTCGATTTTCCGCTGGCGGAGGGTGATCCGGCAACGGCTCTCGCCCAGCCCAATGCCATTGTGCTTTCTCAGGAAATGGCCAAAAAATATTTCGGAAATGATAACCCCATGGGTAAAACACTGCGGTTCGAAGGAACGGTCGATCTGCACGTGACAGGCGTTTTTGGTCCCTTGCCAAGTCAGTCCCATATCGTATTCGACGGCCTGATCTCGTTTGCAACCGTGTATGCCCAGGTAGGGCCGAATTTTGGCAAGAGCTGGATATGGAATCCGTGTTGGACCTACGTTTTGCTCAAAGAAGGCGTGGATCCGGCCGAACTCGAATCACAATTCCCGGCTTTTATCAATAAATATTATCCGGATTTCATAAAACCTCAGATCACACATTTCTTACAGCCTCTGGAGGACATACACCTTAAATCAAAACTGGATTATGAAATTCAGCCGAATAATAATGAATCCGATATCTATATTTTTGGAGCGATCGGGGTCTTTGTTCTCCTCATTGCCTGTATCAATTTTATGAATCTGGCTACGGCCAGATCGGCCCGCCGTGCGAAGGAAGTCGGCATGCGTAAAGTTCTCGGGGCCGGGCGCCGGCAACTGATCGGCCAGTTTTTCGGAGAATCGCTCCTTATCAGTTTCATTGCGGTGATAGTTTCCATGATTCTTATCGCCGTTACACTGCCGATATTCAATAACCTGGCTCACAAACAATTGACGATCGATTTTCTTACCGATCCGTTGTTATTCGGCGTATTGCTGTTCGTCGGGCTGATCGTAGGTACCATGGCCGGGGTTTATCCAGCCCTTTATTTGTCGTCCTTTGAAGCCATTTCTGTGATGAAGGGACAATTGAAGCTTGGCGGCAGGAGCGGCTTATTGCGGAAAGCGTTGGTCACTTTTCAATTCGCCATTTCTCTCGCTTTGATTATCGGAACGATGATCATCTATCGTCAATTGAATTACCTCCGCACATTTGACCTTGGGTTTACAAAAGAACAGGTTGTTATTGTTCCGGCCAAACCCATGATGGTAGCGCGTTTTGATGCCCTGCGCAACGAATGGATGCAAAACTCAGAGGTGATCAATGTTGCAACGATGAACGAGATCGTCGGCGCGCATCATAATACGCACGAATATAATTATGAGGGTATGGAAGAAGGGAAATGGGTGTACTTCCCCTCGCTGATCGTGAATGAATCATTCGTCGAAACATTCGGACTTCAGGTCATTGCCGGTAGGACTTTTTCCAAAGAATATTCGCGCGACGATTCTCTGGGCCTTATTATCAATGAAGCGATGGCCCTTCATCTCGGCTGGGGTTCACCGGAAAATGCGATCGGAAGACAATGCAAGACCCCCGGAGGCAACGAGCGCGTGATCGGAGTCGTAAAGAACTTTAATTTCGTTTCATTGCACGAATCGATCGGGCCTTTTGCGCTTGATATGCCGCCCGCGCAGCAGAAACCTTTTTGGGTTAAATTTCTTGCAGTACGCATTGCCCCCAAAGATTTTCGTCAAACGATTGCATTTATCGAAAGTAAATGGAATGCCATAGTGCCCGAGTTTCCTTTTGAGTTCTTTTTTCTCGATGAGGATCTGAATAAGCTCTACCAATCTCAGGACAATCTTGGCCGGCTGGTCGGTTATTTCGCATCACTGGCAGTCATCGTCGCATGTCTTGGGCTTTTTGCGCTGGCTTCTTTCACGGCGGAACAGCGTACCAAAGAGATCGGTATCAGGAAAGTGCTCGGCGCTTCGATAAGCGGGTTGGTCGGATTGCTCTCAAAAGAGTTTTTGAAATTAGTGGTTTTGGCGAATGCGATTGCCTGGCCCGTGATCTACTATGTTATGGATCGTTGGCTTGACGGTTTTGCTTACCGGATCTCGATCTCGTTCGAATCGTTCATTTTGGCATTTGCGCTTGGGGTTGGGATTGCGTTACTAACCGTAAGTTACCAGGCTATAAAAGCCGCTTCAGCTAATCCCGTAGAGGCGCTGAAATACGAATAAGAAGTTTTATGGAACTTGAACAAAATAAACGGTATCGTAATTTTACAAAAAGGAGGTCGTTATGGCAGAGATCGTTATCAATGTCCCGGATGTGCAGCCGCATGATCTGATCGAGATCGAGGCAAGAGTTAACGGCGAAAAGCGCATATACCATTATCGGGTTGAGATGTTTGCATGGGAGGATTGCCAGCCGCACTACTCGGATCGCGCGTTGTGCCTTAAAGAACATCTTGAACACTACGATGAGAACTGGAAATTATCCCAGATCGGCGCAGCGACGGACAAGTCAGTGCAGGTCATTTTTAAACATGAATAGCTACGTTTCAAAAAAAGGGTGATAAAATGGTTCGTCTGAACAAGATCGAAAAATATTATTCTACGGGTTTTGTAAAAACATACGTATTACGCGGGATTACGCTGGATATCAAACAAGGGGAATTTGTCTCAATCATGGGCCCGTCCGGATCGGGTAAATCGACCTTGCTCCACATTTTGGGAATGTTGGATGAACCGACGAACGGGGAATATCATTTCCTGGATCAGCAGGTTCATAAGTTATCCGAAAAGCAAAAGACCGAAATTCACAAAGAATATATCGGGTTCGTTTTTCAAAGCTATCATTTGATCGATGAATTGACCGTGTATGAAAACATTGAGACGCCGCTGCTTTACAAAAAGATAAGCGCTTCCGAAAGAAAAGGCATGGTCTCCGATATTTTGGATCGGTTCAATATTGTGGGTAAGAAGGATCTGTTTCCCAATCAGCTCTCCGGCGGGCAGCAGCAGATCGTCGGAATTGCAAGAGCGATCATCGGTAAACCGAAACTGATTCTCGCGGACGAACCGACTGGAAATCTGAATTCGGCTCAGGGTGAAGAGATCATGGATCTGTTCAAAAAACTCAATTCGGAAGGCACGACGATCATTCAGGTCACCCACTCGGAAAAAAATGCATCTTACGGCAATAAGATCGTCCATCTCCTGGATGGATGGGTTCAAGCTTGATCGTAGGGCTTATAATGCTCATAGTACAGTTCATTTAATATAAGAGGGTAAGATGAAAACACTTTTACGAATGGCCGTCTTCACCGGCGGCTTTTTCACAGGATCCTTTTTATTTTCTCAGGAACCGGACAGTTTGTCGGATCTTAAAGCCATGGCAGAAGCTGAAAGAAGCTTTGCGCGCATGGCCGTGACCAACGGAGTCCGGGATGCTTTCGTCGAGAATTTTTCCGATGAAGCGATCATATTCAGGCCGGGTCCGGTCAAAGGCCGGCCGGTCTGGCAGCAGCGAAAGCCTCTTGGGATGATGATACGATGGGAACCGGAATATGTTGACATAGCCGCCTCTGAAGATTTCGGTTATTCGACCGGGCCCGCAGAATACCTGGGCGTTAAACCTCTTTCACCGCCATTGGGATACGGTTATTTCATTTCGATCTGGACAAAACAAAGTGACGGTAAATGGAAAGTGGCGCTGGATGTCGGCGCGGAAGTGCCTACTTTAGGTAATTCAGAAATAAAACTGCATTTCCCACAAGGCGCAGACAAGAAACAAATTTTTATTGCGGTAAATAAGGACACTGAAAAAAAAGCGTTGCTGAAATTTGATGAAGATTTTGATAAAATTTATTCCAAAGACAAAACGCCGGAAGTCTTTATGAAGAATGTCCTCTCCGGTGCGCGTTTTTATCGGGAAGGACAGTTTCCGCAATCGCAGATTGATTCAATCAAAATGATCTTGACGCAATCAAAAGATATTTCATGGAAGCCCATGGATGGCGCGGTTGCGAACTCGGGGGACATGGGGTATACCTATGGGTCGTACAAATTACAAAAAGGAAATATTGAAGAAGGTTACTATTTCCGTGTTTGGAAAAGGGAAAAGGATCAGAATTGGAAGATCGTGATTGAATTACTGTCACCTGCTCCGCCGCAAAAGTGAATTACTTGTAAATTATTAAATAAAAAAGGCAATCCCGAAAATCAGGATTGCCTTTTTTGTTGAAGTCAATCGAACTTAAGGTTTCATCTTTTCAAGGTTATTATCCACACTACCTGCCACGACAATGTGCAGGTTCTCCGGTTTGATATATTTCTTTATCGCGCCGTTCACTTCATCCAGAGTCAGTGCGTTGATCTTGTCAGGGTATTGATCCAGAAAATCCATTTTGATATTGCGTTGGGCAAGGGACAAGAGCTGTCCTGCAACGCCGCCCGTGGTTGATAACGCCACTTTATAGACACCGGTGATCGTTGTTTTTTTTGACCGTAATTCTTCTTCGGTCACGCCTTTTTCAAGCCACATGGAAATTTGTTTCTGAGTTGATTCGAGACCGCGTTTGCACAGGTCCGGGCTGAAATATGCGCCCACCAGCCATGCGCCGTCGGAATAGGTTTGTCCCGTAATAGTAGAGAAGATGCCGTACGTGAGGCCTTCGTTATCGCGAACGGTGGACATGAGCCGTGCCGAGAAATTACCTCCAAGAATATAATTGCCGACATTCAACGGGATGTAATCCTTGTCGTCCTGTTTTAATCCGATACCGGTTCCAACATATAGAGTGACACTCGTTTTATCTTTGATGGGAATGACAACAGGTTGTTTGTCTGCAGGCTTCAGTTCTGCTTTATCGGGCGATGTGAATTGAAGCCCGCCTGACCAGCCGGCAAAACCGGTTTTTATCTGATTCTGAATTTCTTTGGAATCAACATCTCCGACAGCTACAAAGATCATGGTAGCAGGCCCGTACACTTTCTTATGATAGTCTATCAGATCGGCTACGGTTGTTTTCTCAATGTCTTTGAGCAATTGATCGGTTGGAACGGAATAATTGGGATGTCCGGGCGGATATATTTTTTGAGCCAGGGTTTCAGCGGCGCGCACGTTGGTGTTCTCCAGATTGTCCTTATAACTCGCGATCCTGCGTTTTTTCACGCTTTCAAAAGACTTTTCATCAAAGAGAGGGAAACGCAATTCTTCGGCGAGAATATTGATCACCGCTCCGACGTCCGAGCGCAAACAACGCGCCGAGAAGTTTACCGTTTCATTTCCGGTTGAAAATGTCAGTGTAGCGCCGAGTTTTTCCAAAGCGGCGGCAATGGCGAATTTGTCCCGTTTGGTCGTGCCTTGATCCAGCATGGCAACGGTCATATCGGCTACGGCCTTATTGGTCGATGGGCTGAAAAAATTACCGCCCATCAGACTGCCGCGGATGGTCACTACGTCTTTGACACCGGTTTTCATCGTTACGACGCGTACGCCGGAAACTTTTTGATCGACCACATTTTTAGCCAGATTGGTCTTTGCCGCGGTTTCTACAAAGAAATCACGCGCACCGAGATTATCTCCGAAGGACTGCCCGTTAAATAAAGATAATTCATCGCGATAGGTTCTCGGATAATTTGGATCTGAATTGCGAACAGAGCTCATCTTGGAATTCTCTTCATCTTTCTTCGGTATGAAATATCCGACGGTCATTTGATCCTCAACTAGATATTTCTTTGCAACGGCCTGGATATCGGCCGCAGTGACTTTGTTGATCCCATCGACATAAGTCGTGAAGAATTTCCAATCGCCCACGGCAATTGCTGTATTGATCTGGTTAGCTATGGAGTAAGAACCGTCGCGATTAAATGCCTCGCCCGACCGTATCTGAGCTTTGGCGGCATTGAGTTCGACATCGGAAACACCTTCATCCTGGATTCTTTTGTATTCGTCCAAAATGATCTTTTCTACGTCCTCATGTTTAGACGTTGGAGTCAAAGTCGCGTACGAGATGAACATGGCTTCATCCTGGAACGGAATAAGCGCCACGCTGACGTTGGTTGCAATGGCTTTTTCAACCAGCGCTTTGTACAAACGGCTGTTCTTGCCTGAACTCAGAATTCTATCGAGGATATCAAAACTGTAAAAATCTTTATCCAATGCTTTGCAGTTCTTGTGTCCCACGCCAACAATACCGCTTTGGCCGCTTCTTTTGACGATCACTTTACGCGGCCCTTCCTGCTTGGGTTCCTCGGTATATACTTTCGGTATCGGATTTGGCGATTTCGGAATGGCGCCATAATATTTGTAGATCAGGTTCAGTGCGTTCTTGGAGTCAAAGTCGCCGATAACGGTAACAGTGGCGTTATTCGGCCAGTAAAACGTTTCATAGAATTCGCGTAATTTCGAAATTGGTACATTTTCGATATCCGATCTCCAGCCTATCGTGGAATGGTGGTACGGATGAGCCTGGTAGGCGGTTGCCCATATGTTTTTGTCTAGCGCTTCTTCAGGGTCATTCTCACCTATCTCAAACTCATTTCGAACCACGGTCATTTCGCTGGCTCGGTCTTTGTCGTCAAGTAATAAATTCCGCATACGGTCCGATTCGATCTGTACGGCTAATTCCAGATGCTCGCTCGGTATCATTTCATAATAGTTAGTTCGGTCCAGCCAGGTTGACGCATTCATCACCGCGCCGATATTTTGAAGCGTGGAGGAAATGGACGTTCCTTTTGCTTTGTTAAAGGTCGGAGTGCCTTTGAACATGAGGTGTTCCAGAATATGCGTTGCGCCGGTGTTTCCGATCACTTCATTGCGCGATCCAACTTTATACGTGACCATAAAAGTCAGCACCGGCGCGGAATGATCTTCCATCAGGAGAACCTGAAGGTCATTTTTTACCAGCTTATATTCTTTGATGCCTCCGGATTCCTCAACGAATTTGAATTCGTTCTGATGGTCTTGGGCATGAATAGTTGCGGACAATAAAACAAATACTACCGCCATGGTCCAATGGCTACTTCTGAAAAACTTGGCTTTCATACAAAAGAACTCCTCATTTGTTTGGTAAATACTCAAGAGTTGCAGTTTTTAATACGTAAAACTATGAATAAGTTTCAGTTAAGTAATATAAAAATTTTAAAACAGCTGCAAAAACTATCTGAAAACTGACAAGATATCGGATTTCAGATAATAATTGCTTTGATACAAATCATATACTACGGGTTAAATTTATACAAAACAATCGGCAGGCATCACCTAAATTATGAAGTTGCTTGGCCCGCTTTTTGGTAATACTTGGATAGGTAACAACAAAAGGATTCTTCCATGCAAAAAGGCATTTTGTTGATCAATGCGGCATTTATGGCCGTTCTTATATCCTGCGGAGAAGACAAGATGGATCGGGAAATCTGGGAATCACAGAATATATCTTCTTACCATATGAAGCAATCAATATCATGTTTCTGTATCAACGAGGGCCCTTATCGCGTCGCTGTCAAAGGCGATACGCTGTATTCTGCGGTCAACAGTTATACCAATGAACCGGTTGATGCAAAGAACCTAAATCTTTACACCGTCGATGAGCTGTTCGACCTGATTGATCACGCGCAAGCGCATCATGCCGAGGTCCTAAAAGTCGAATTCGACGACATGTTTCACTTTCCAAAAAAAATAGACATCGACTTTTCCAGGCAAGCTGTCGACGACGAGTTATCTATTGTGATCAGCGATTTTGGGGTTGATCCATAAACTATTAATAACACACTCACGGGAGAATTTCGTCATGAATTCAGAAATGATCGCTCGGTCCGCATTGATGATCGGCTTGCTGCTTGCTGCCTCGTGCGATTCCGATCACCGACAAAAGACACCGAGGCAGGATCTCGATCTTTTGATGCGCAACCAGATGCAGGCCATTCTGCAAAACGAATTGGGAATGTTCATCGCCGGCGGGAATTCGTCGGCCATTCGGGAAGGAGGTCCGATGGGTTTTTGGTTTTATCCGCCATGGATGTACTACGGCGTCAGGGCCGGCGTCGTTAGTTCTGCAGCAGCAACGGTAACTTATACCGATACTTCCTACTACGATCCTGTATCGGGATATTGGGTATACCGATACGCCGATTCGACCTTCCAGTGGCAATGGCGCTACAAATTTCTTCCTCATGACATAGAAGGTTATCCCACGGAAGAAACGGATCAATACGTATTTGAAGCCAGTTATTCAAGGGATTTTGATGATCCCTATTGGGGCGCCTCCTATTCTTACTCGGGTCAGTCAGAGTATGAGATATCGGGCATGAAGGACTGGGCAGATTCGACCAAGATAGGAACGATTGTATTCAACGGGAATTCTCAGTCGCAGTTCACGCAGAATTTTGCCGTGGACACGAGCGTGACATTTTCTTACGACGAGACCATCGATCACGTCACGATGGTGGAGGACGACTGCAGCCCGCGTTCGGGTTCCATGAATTTTACCATGATGCAGGATGCCGTGCCGGACAGTTTTGTTTTTGTCTACCGTTACGACGACAGCACCGCTTTTGAAATGCCCTATAAAGACTTTACGCACACGGGCGAGACAATTTTCACGGAAGACGGCGTGCGATATATTGTCGACGGCGAGGAATATTTCTACGAGGTCCAGTGCGACAGCGGCTATGTTGCGCTCGGACGACAGGCTAAACTCAAGTTTAGGTAATTCCATGAAACGATTCCTGTTAGTTTTTTCCACGGTGACCGTATTCGCTTCTGCGCCAAGTGGCTGCGACAATGATGATTCTCGGCCGTTTGAATCAGGTACTTACAACTACTCAGGGTATGATCTTGAAGGTCTGAAAGTAACAGAAGGCACTTTCGAGATCATCGTAGATGACTCGGTTATAGAGAGAACCAAAAACATTGAAATCGTAGGCAACTACGTCGGCAACGTCACAGATGCGGGCGCGGGACTTATCGGAGGGGTGATCACGGAAGACGGTAATGTCGAGATCTATTTGTTGGAAGCACACGGACCGTACATGCTGATACGCGGTCGTTATCACGATGACAAATTAAAAGGTGACCGCTTCTGGGGCATTTCGGGAGGAGCGCTCGAAACGGTCATTGGCACTTTTATTGCGCGAAGGAAAAAATGATGAAGCCGAAATTCAAAACCGCGATAATGCTCATGATTGTCATCATGTGGCCATGGGTCTTCGGTTGTTCAAACGACGATAATCCATTTCCCTCCGGGTCTTACCTATACCGGGGATTTGATAACGAGCAACAAGAGGTAACTAGCGGGGAAATAACATTCGTGGTCGACGGATCTCTTATTTCCGGAAAGAAGAATATTACGGGAGAGTCGCTGGAGTCCGGTGAAAGCAGCGTTGAAGGCTGGGTCGACGAAGATGAGACGATTCACATTCGGCTAACATTCAATAAAGGGCCAAACATTCTGATCATCGGGCATTACGAAGACGGTTGGTTGAATGGCCGTCGATTTATGGAGCTTATGTCGGGTCTGCAGGTGGTGGGGACATTTAAAGCTAAGAAGATCGATAACACAAATGTATATCGCCAAATCGCATGGGATTACATCGATGGGGAACATAATGAAACCATCATGGGTAATATGGATGACGGCATTGTACAATCAGATCACTACGGGGATGCGTTGACTGTAAGCGTCACATGGCACACAACCCAGGATGCTTTAGTGGGTCCTATTACAATTCACATAGATCCCTATTCAATGGAAGTAGTGGGGATAAATCCAAGATTATAAGTCGACGAAAGGATCTTTATGAAAAGGCCGGTTGTTTTATTAGCGGTTTTCCTGATTATCAGCGGATGTGATAGCCGGATAATGGAATCCCTCGTAGGTTCGAATTCCAAATATGCCGACACGCCCGTGTTGGGCGAGAAGTTTTTTGTTCAAATAGGAAAAGAGGCCTACTTTGAAAGCGAGAGAATGCGGATCAAATTCGCGTCGGTCCCGATGGACTGCCGTCGCCCGGAAGGCGCTCTGTGCGTATGGGAGGGATATGTGGAAATTGTACTGAATGTCACACAGACAGGGCGTGAACCATTGGACCTCGCGTTATCAACCTATTACGATAAAGACGGGATTACTTTTTACGATTATTCACTGGCACTAATCGATGTGATGCCGGGACCTTCGTTGTCTCACGAACGCGATACCACCGCATACAAAGCCGAACTCATACTCAAGAAGCTTCCGTAAACCGAATAGGATGCTGCAGGAAAGGCATTTTATGAATATTAGATGTTTTTGGTTCATTTTGTGTAGCCCGCTTATCTTTGTTCAGTGTCAGGACAAAGAAGCCGGGGTCTCATACCGTGAATTAACCGTAGCGGAAAAACGATTGGTTCGATCGGGAAACGATTTTGGCTTCAAACTGTTCTCAAAAG
>CAZHUW010000002.1:0-24726 GCA_964535295.1 uncultured Bacteroidota bacterium | reverse complement strand
GAAAAACGATTGGTTCGATCGGGAAACGATTTTGGCTTCAAACTGTTCTCAAAAGTGAATGAATCATTTTCAAACGAGAATGTCTTTATCTCGCCGCTCAGCGTGTCGCTTGCGCTGGGCATGACGATCAACGGTGCGCGGAATGAAACCTACGACGCCATGCGGTTCACGCTCGGCCTGGAGGAACTGACGCCGGAAGAAATAAACCTCAATTACTTTTCACTTATACAATTACTTCGTGGATTGGACTCAAAGGTTGTTTTTGAGATGGCTAATTCTATTTGGTATAAGAATTCCCTAAATGTGCAGGAAAAATTCATCAAAGATAACCGGACTTATTTTGATGCAGAGGTCACGGCGATGGATTTTGGCGATGCGGGATCAGTAGAGCAGATTAACCGTTGGGTAGCGGATAAGACTCATGACAAGATCCGAAGCATTGTCGAACGGATTGACCCCGATCTTGTGATGCTCCTGATCAATGCGATATATTTTAAAGGCACATGGACCTATGAATTCAATAAAGAAGACACCCGGGATGAGGTTTTTATCCGTGCTGACGGAAAGACCGCTCCCTGCCGCATGATGATGCAATCCGGGGATTTCAATTATCAGTATACCGACCGATACCAAGCCGTCGATCTGCCGTACGGCGAGGGGGATTTTAGTATGACGATACTATTGCCGCCTGATGGAACGGACATCGACGAATTTATTCGGACATTGGATCAGGAAGTGCTTCGATCGATAACCGAGAGTTTCCTTATTAGATCAGGAACCGTTGAGATACCGAAATTCAAACTCGAATTGAAATATTCGCTCAATGAAACCTTAAAAGCTCTCGGGATGGAACCGGCCTTTATTCCCGGTGCTGCCGATTTTAGCGGAATTGACTCCATTAGCGGGAAGCAGTTATTTATCAGCAGTGTAAATCATAAAACGTTTGTACAAGTGGACGAAGAGGGTACCGAGGCCGCCGCCGTCACTTCTGTGGGCATCAGCATTACATCCGTTGGCGAAGGAGGATTCAACTTTCGTGCCGACCGTCCCTTTGTGTTTTTCATTCGGGAAAACAGGTCTCAAACTGTTTTGTTCATAGGTAAAGTCGTAAACCCTGGTTGAAATAGAAGATATATTTATTGAATATCAATGAAAGATGGAGTTAAATTACCGGAAGTTTAAAACGTGCCGGACAGATTGTTATGGCCATCCGTTTTTCATTCAGAGCATGGATCATTTTTGTATTCAGTATCATCACGATTGCGCTGGTGGCAATCATGTCGCGCATAAGCTATTATACGGTCAAGGAGATCTATCTGAATCAGCTTTCCGACCAAGTATTGTTGACCACACGCGTTATCATGAACGGGTTTAATTCTCAGAATCTGCAGTATTTGAATCCACGGGAAAGTAATACGCTTGCGGCATCCTACTATATTGGCTACTTGACGGAACAAAAGAACGCTTTACAGATTGAAAACGTTTCGATATTTGACGAAGGGTTACAGACTCTGGTCACTACGGACAGCATCAACGGAATCGGCGCGGTTGAGCCTATTCTTCTTCTGCACCGAACGGAGATCGCAAATCTGAAAGAAGGACATGCCGTAACGTCCATGCCGTTCAAGGGGGAGGATCAGCGCTGGTATCTATGGGGTTTCTTCAGAATCGACTTCTCGCACTGGTTGTGTGTTCGTGAGAACGCGGACCGACTTGCTCGCGTGGAAGAATTGAGCCTGATCTTCTGGGGCATCGGCTCAGGAGGCGTTTTGCTGATATTGATCGGCGGGCTTTTCCTCGCAAGGACCTTGGTGCGGCCGATCGACAAATTGGTACATTTCAGCCGTGAACTCGGCAAAGGAGAATGGGAAACACCGGTACCAACGGATATTAAAGGCGAACTTTCTTCTCTGGCGCAAGCCATGCATCTGATGCGGGAGAATCTCGTAGCCCGGCAGAAAGAGAAGGAGATCATATTAGCGCATATCGCGCACGAAATTCGTAATCCTTTAGGCGGCATTGAATTGCTAACAGGTCTATTACAGGAAGACCTTGCGCGTGAAAATAGAAATACTGAATATACCCGCAAGATACTGGACGAGATCGGCGGATTAAAATCGTTGATCAATAATTATTTGAATTTTGGCAGACCTTCCGTTGCGCACGCGGAAAGAGTAAGCGTTTCCGAAGTTGTAAATGAAACGCTGAATTTACTCCAGAGAATGATCCATGAAAAAAATATCCGGGTTACGTGCGGGGCGCAAGATACCATGTGGTTTGATAGAAACCACTTGCGGCATATTCTTGTTAATCTGCTGACAAACTCAATTCAAGCGGTGGAGACAGGAGGAAATATCCGTATCATGCTTCAGCAGACCGGCATGGAGAAAAAGCTTGAAATTTCAGATGACGGCCCCGGCATCAGTGATGGATCGATGCAGACCATTTTTGAACCGTTTTTTACGACCCATAGTAATGGCACCGGTCTGGGATTGGCGATCTGCAAGAAACTGTGTACGGAGAACGGTTCGGTCATCTCTGTGAAAAACAATGTCGATAAGGGCTGTACGTTTACCATTACAAGTATTGAAAACCACGTGTGAGATGGCATGAATGAAGAAGAGATCATAGTTATTGAAGACAATCCGGCGATGCGGTTGGGGATGGTTGAAAGCCTACGCCGGGATGGGTTTCGTGTTTTTGAGTTCGGCAATGGAGAGGAGGCTTGGGCGTTTTTTCAGCAACACCCGGTTGCTATGATTGTTACGGATCTTAAGATGGACCCGATGGACGGCACCGAGTTACTTCGAAAAGTGAAAGCGGTGCAGCCATCCGTCTCGGTCATGGTCGTTTCTGCGTTTGGAACGGTCAATACGGCCGTGGAAGCCATGCAGATGGGCGCCGCGGACTTCATGACCAAACCATTTTCATCAGATGAATTACGCGTACGCGTGCGCAAGATCATGGAAAAGATTCAGCAGGAAAAGACCTTAACGCGTCTAAAGGAAGAGAACAGTTTACTGCAGGATGAGATATTCAGGAATTATGGAGAGATCGTCGGGCGTTCGGCTGCGATGAAACAGATCTTCGATTGGATCGACCGGGTTGCGCAGGAAGACAGCACGGTTCTCATCGAGGGCGAAAGCGGAACGGGCAAGGAACTCGTTGCGCGTGCGCTGCACAGTAAAAGTTTACGCCATGATAAACCATTTATCAAAGTCAATTGCGGCGCGCTGAGCGACAGTTTGTTGGAGAGTGAGTTGTTCGGCCATGAGAAAGGGGCTTTCACTGGAGCCGTTCGCCGAAAAAAGGGACGGTTTGAATTGGCCGATGGCGGGACGATCTTTTTAGATGAGATCGGCGATATTTCGTCGTCTATGCAGGTGAAGCTCCTGCGAGTTCTTCAGGAAAGAGAATTCGAGAGAGTCGGAGGAGAAGAAACTCTATCCGTCAACGTAAGGGTCATTTCGGCAACTCATCGTCAGTTATCCAAACTGATCCATGAGGAGAAATTCCGGGAAGATCTGTATTACCGTCTCAGAGTGATCCCGATCACTTTGCCGCCGCTGCGCGAACGGAAAGAGGATGTGCCCTCACTGGTCGAACATTTTATGAAAAAATTTGCCGACAATAAAGGTGAAAAACCAAAATTCATCAGCGTTGTCGGCATGGAGTTGCTTTCCCACTACAGTTGGCCTGGCAATATCCGGGAACTGCAGAATCTGGTCGAGCGGTTGTGCGTGATCTCGGCGAATTCGCAGGTTGACGACATGCTTATCACGCAGCATTTGACCGGTACGCACAAAAGTCACTTCTCCGGTTTCGAGCATCTGCCGCTGGATGAAGCCTTGGAGAGTTTTGAAAAAAACCTGATCATACATGCATTGAAAAAGAGTGATCATGTGAAAAATCGGGCGGCAAAACTTCTTGGAATACGTACCAGCTCATTGTATTACAAAATGGAGAAATACGGACTGTTATGAAAAAAATTAACCTTATATCCTGTTTTCTGTTTTTTGCCTTTTCCGGCCTGCGCGGCCAGTCTGCAGATGTCATGGAAAATCAATACCGAGCCCTTGGTCTATCAATCGTTAAGGAGCAAGCCGCATTGGATTCCTTGCATCTCCTGATAGAAAACACCGCACAGGATATTGAACGTGAGAAAAAAGCCGCCGACCCGGATGAAAAGAAATTGGTCAGTTGGATGGCCCATGCCGTAACAATTTCCCATCAGATTAAAGAGAAACAAAAGTCCGTTTCAGTTATCGAAGCTGCTGCAGAAGAAGCCAGACTGCGTCTTGAAAAGTTTTACACGCAGATCATTGATTCGCTTAAACAGATCGGAAACTCCAGGAGTTATTCGGGCGACCGGGAATCATTGCAAAACATGATTCTGATGTGGACGGAAAAAAGGGTTTTGATTTCCCCTGTGGTCAACGTTTTGAATTTTGATCCGGCAAAAGTCAGGGAGATCGACCTTAAAAGCACTGTGGATCCGCTCGAGCGGTCTCTGGCGGAAGATTATTTGAAAAAAGCGTTGAATGAGATTGATGCGCGCCTCGGACGTCTATCCGCCACACGTCAGGAATACGAGGAACTAACGGATCTTCGCCGCCGGACGGCAGATTTTGTCAGCGAAGCATATGAGCAGGGGCGCCTGAGTACGATTACGCGGTCACAGACAGTCACAAAAACCGTAACGGATATTTTGGGAAACCCGATCGGCACAGAATTCACTACAATTCAGGTCAAGTCGGTGGTTGGTCTAATCCACCAATTAAGTGCCGGCACCGCCCCGATCTCATCAAAATCCGGTATGACCCAGACCGAGTATATCCAACTGCTCAAGCAAGCCGAGAAACAACTTAAATCCTACCGTGAACTGGTGCAAAAAAAACTGAAATGAATTGAACGGTAATTTTGCACTCTCTACATTTATTTGCACATTAAGCTGAACCCAAAACCTTTTTCACGTGATGCACAATATCCTATTCTGGCTGATCCTGTTTCAGATGGGGCAAATTTCCGTGATTCATACGCAAAGTCTGGAATGGAAAACCGGGATTGAAGGCGGTTATTTTCACGCGAGCGGAAATTACAATTCAAACCGGATTAAATTTGTTTCCGCTATCCCGGCTTCGGTGCGGTTTGAACGGCCGGTTGGGCCGCATGTCTTCGTTCTTAATGCCCGTTTGAGACCGGAATGGTACGGTCCCCAAATGGACAATTACAATATACAGGCTGCTGCGGGTTTTCAATATCAGCGAAAATGGAAAGAACTTGATTTTGGCGCGGGATTCCAGGGGCGAAAACAGAATTACCACATCCACACCGATCCGATCGTCATCAATGCATTTCAATTGTCCGTCTCAGCGTCTTGGTCTTTCATGAAAAATATATCCGCAGGGATTGAATCGGGATACACTGATGCCGCATTAAACGGAGACGTTAAAAATACGGTTTTAACAAAGTGGGTTTCCCCGGGGTTGCATTATTTCTTTCACGGGTACGGGAGTCTGTCAGTATCCGGCTATGTTGAGGGATTTAAGGCAGGAACCAACGATGTTCTTACAAATGTAAGATCGGTCAAGGGATGGCGTGCAGGTCCAAAGATCGGTTTAGAATACTTGCGCAAAAACTATATCACGCTGAATTATCTTTTAGCGCAAAGACGTTTTGAGAGTTCAAATGAATTTCATCCGGAACACGAAATCAATTTTGTCGCCGGCAAGAACTTAACGCCAAACTGGTCTGTTTTTATGCTCGTTGACTATTACATACGGGACCTTGATTCTAATGCGGGTGATCCGGTCTATTCTCAGATCAATTATGAGAATCGGATACATGCCAAACTTGTTTACAACTGGGGAAAAGACTGTTCAGTTTTTGTCAAGCTGGCGTATTCAAAGAACGAATTCATTCATCAGAAGATCACATTGTCCGGAACCCTGGTGTCCTTTGGATTTGAGATTCAGAAATAAATTGTTTACCTTTGCTGAAATGTCTTATTTATGGCATCCGGCGTTTTTAGAATATTACCATTGCGGACTTGTTGTCACGCTGCTCCTGTGTTAAATTATAGTATAAACCGAAATTGATGTCAAAAATAAATAACCATGGAAGGAGTATTACAATGAAAAACTTAATAAAGATCAGTTTAATGCTCTCCGTTTTCGTTTTGTTCTTTGTTTTTTCAGGATGCGGGGAGGATGAAGCCAAGCCCGAGGATTTTAAGACATTGGAAGAGGCTGAAACCGCATTGTTTGAAACCGAGGAAGACATTTATTCTATTTTGGATCAGCTTTTCAGTGCCACCGATATTGCGATGACTTTCGACGGCAGTTATCCGAACAATTTTGGTTTCAAGACTAAACACGGTGGCCGGCTGAGAAAAACGCTTTCGCCACGGAGTTTCGGATACAATCCTCAAACCGGCTACTGGGTATTTGACACAACGGCTACAGAGCTGAGCTTGACATTATCTGCAAACGGTAAAATCAAGTTCACACCACGTGATGTCGTGACGGGTTTACCTAACGCATCCACTGAGCGAATGGAATACGATATGATGGCATCAATTACCGGCGCGGATGAAGGCGGCTACATTGATCTTACATATAAAACGGCTTTGGTTTTGGATAGTATAGCCGGATTCAGAGATTCTACCGGTAATGCAACGATCAACGGATCTGAGAGTGTTGATTTTACGATTGATGTAACTTTAGAAACGGATCACTTCGTTGGCGAATACGATCACTCGTATAAGATCAAAAATATTGTTGTATCCCCAACCTTGGTTTATCCACAAAGCGGTGTATTTGAGTTCACCATCAAGAAACAGTTCAACACAGCTGAACTAGGTGCAGACTTCTATATTGAGGGAAGTATTACCTTTGACGGAAGCAACATCGCCGTTTTAGAATTTGGCGGTTACACTTTCCATATCAATCTTGACGGGCCGTATATCGTAGAATTTGCTGTTTAGTATTTTAAGTTTTCATTTTTCAAAGCCGCTCGAGAGTCACAATCGGGCGGCTTTTTTTATTTGTCTTACTCATACGACATTTCGTACAGCCAAATCTGTATCTTTTTTGCGACTTCACCTGTGCTTCCCTGAAGCCAGGTTCAATAATTCATATTGTTTTAAATAGAATTAAAGAAATGTTGCCGGATTTAAGACATTGGCATATTAATTGAAGGATACTCCTACCAGTAATCAGTACCATTTCAATTTCCTTAATTATTAACAAATAACCATTAACAAGAGAAAGAAGAGGAGAGTATGAAAAACTTCATGAGTTTCTGTTTAATGACCACCTTAGCATTAGGTATGCTCGTTTATGTGGGCTGCGGGGATAGCGGCGGAGGTACAACTAATTTCGGCAGCAAGACGGATGCCGATGCGGCTCTGGCACAGAGTACGGCGCAGATCAATCTGGCAATCAATGACGTTAAAAACGTTGCCAATATCGCCGGTTCGTTTGGACTGGCGAAACCCATGTCCTATACCTACGATGCAGGCACAGGCTGGTGGTCCAATGTCTATTCATCATCCAGCGGCGGCTACACTTACAACTTTGATTACCGGCACCGCTTTACTCCGCGGGATGCAAACGGATATGCCACGGATGCCACGGATGTGATGGAATATAAGTACGACTATACTTACAACGGTTCCACCACAGGTTACGTCTATGAACTTAGTTATCTTTCGGATATTGACTGCGACGGCTTAATTGGATACAGAGCATCTACGGGCAATCTGACCGTCAACGGGTCAAGCGACATTGATTATGATTTTGAGTTCACTGCCGGCCAAACAAACTATAGCTATGTGTATGCATATCATAATAAATACACGAACGTCGCCTTTGAAAACGGTGTGACTTACCCCGTGAGCGGTTCGATCAGTTTCACGACCAAATTCAGCCTGACACCTGCGATTCCGGGTTATGACAATTATAATGTGGCTGGCAAGATCACTTTTACGGGAGGAAATACGGCGACGCTGGAATTTGGAGGATTTACATATACGATCAATCTTCAGACAGGCACAATAAGCTGATTCTTTTGGTTCTTTCTGTATTAGGGGAAGTCGCACGATGTAAAATTGTGCGGCTTTCTTTTATTATTATCCGCCGATCTTGGCCCGCTGGGTGATATATTCCAATAATGCCACGTCAAACGGCGTGCGCGTATCAAGAAGCACGTAATCAATATTGTTCTCCCGGCATTCCTTACGATAGTGATCGATGAATGCCTGCATTTGTTCACGGTAGCTTGAGCGAATGTGCCACGGCTGGGTAGTGATGCGTTCTTTGGTTTCCATATCTTCGAATATGATGTCGCCGCTGTAAGCAAGTTCGCGCTCTTGCGGATCCAAAACATGAAATACGATCACTTCGTGCCGGCGGTGCCGGAAATGCTTGAGTCCGGCAATGACCTTCTGCGGGTCGTCAAAAAGATCGCTGATCACAATGATCAGCCCGCGGCGTTTGATGCGCTCGGCGATCTCATGCAGGGTTGGCGCAATGTCGGTTTCTTCATGATCTTTTATATTTTGCAGATTTTCTTCCAAGGTCTTTAAATAGCCCATGGTCGCCCGGGGCGGCATATACTTTCTGATCTTCTTGTCGAACAGGACCAAACCCGTTGCATCTTTCTGATGGATCATAAGATAAGCGAGGGAAGCCGCTAGGTACGAACAGTATTCCAGTTTACTGATCGCGGAAGAAGCAAAGAGCATCGAACCGCTGGTATCAAGCAGAATATGCGTTTTCAGGTTCGTTTCTTCTTCATACCGCTTAACATAATATCGCGAGGTGCGCCCGTATACTTTCCAGTCAATGCTGCGGATCTCGTCGCCCGGCATGTACTGACGGTGTTCTGCGAATTCCACGCTGAACCCGTGGTAGGGACTCTTATGTAGTCCTGTAATAAAGCCTTCTACAACCAATCGAGCTTTGATCTCCATATTGGAGAGCTTGGCGACGACATCCGGCTTCAAATATTTTTGCTTTTCATCGGACAACTGGATGATCCTTTTTTAGAAAAATATAAAACAATTGATGTGAAATAGCCAATAGGTTATGCGGGAACAGGCAAAACGGGGTTTCTACCGATAAGGAATGTCTTTTCCATCGGCAATCATTTTCGCCCAGTTGATGTATTTATTGAGGCGGTATGTCAGGCGGAAGGCGGCCGTTCTGAAACTTTGAACTTTAGAAATGTTCATTTCGCTGTTCACGGACTCCACCTGTTGCTGATAAGCCGGGAGGATCACCTGGCGGAAGTAGCTCTTATAAGCGAGATTGTTTTCTTTGAAATCGCCGTCGATATAATTATAAATGTCGTACCAGGAAGACACGGCGCCGAGACTGAAATAGGTGTTGGTCGATGTAATGATCTCGTCTACTCCGTCATCGTCCACATCGCGTACGTCCGCAAAAGCGCCGAAATCCGCCGCTCTGAATTTCAATCCATCGTGAAAAAGCAGGACCGAACTATTCTTTCCCCACTCATTGCCATATTCGAAAAATCGAAGGAAAACGTCATATCCCGGTTTATTGTCAATATTGACGATTTTGATATCGGATTCATGGAAGGAATTCTCGGAATACACTTTGGCCATGGCGATTTGGAATTTTCCGTCGACGATCCGGAAAACCTTCAGTACAACTTTTTCTCTTTCATCTGGTGTTGCGCGGCGCATGCAGATTGTGATCAGTTCGTCCGTTCGATCGCCGTCCATGTCGATGTAGTATCCAAGATCTTCGCCGACATAGGCCAAGGACTTATGAGGCGTTTCGGAAGGATCGATCAACCGCATGGCGAGCAATTCATCTTGATTTATTTTTTTGAATTTATGATCAAAGGAGTGTACCACACGCTCATACGTGCTGTCCGAGGCGCCTATGGTGAATATTTCGACAAATGATACGAATTCGTTCCCTGCGAATGCGGACGGAAAATAGGTCAGGATCGCGTTGCTTCCCATGGTTTTATCTACCCAGGATTCTTTCACTGCATCAAAATTATACCTCGGATCGATCTTGGGATCGATCTGGTATCCTTTGATACCGTTTCTGGATGTCATGGGGGTCAAACGTGCAGATGCGTCAATGAGATAGGGGCGTCGGTCGTGAAAATATTCAAATGCATACTCGTCTACCGGCATAGAGGTCATGGATGAGGACTCCGGTAAAGCTCTAACTGAAATGAAACGGTGCGAGGCAGGGTCGTAAAATTCGATGCCGAAATTATTTTCTTTCATTTCCCAATTAACCGGGATATCCACCGTGAATCCGTATTCGATGTTGGAATAACTGGTCCACGAAACGGGTTTGGATTCCGGCATCACGTATTGAGCCGGGTGGCAGACCAGGAAGTTGAATACGGCAAATAAAATGATTGCCGACAGAAGAAAGGCAAATCGGTAACTTAGGCTTTTCAAGCTCATATGCCGCGCCGTCAGGTTAAGAATCTATTTCAATATAGATTACTAGCGCAATTGAGAAAGGCAATCGAACAGTACAGGGTCAAACCCTTCGTGTTCTCCGGTTTTGATCAGCAGGTTATGAAAGAGTTCGGATTCCCTGCCGAGGAAGAGTCCTGCGATGACAGGCGCTCCGCTGGCCCTGAAGGCATGTGCGAGCGTCACGTCAAACGCGGTACTGAAATCCAGAATTAGATCGAATCGTTTATCTTTTAAATTCTCCAAGATATTCTTCTTTAAGATTCCCCAAAATCCGATATCGTCTTTCCTGACAACGGTGATCTGTTCATCCGGAACAGATGTTTTAAGAAGGTCCCGGTTTGCGGAGGGCAAACCTTCCAGAAGAACATACTCCAAATAGGCTTCTGGAAAACATTGATTGAGACGCTCCTGGATATAACCGATACGTGTTTCTCCGGCCGAATCGGGGATGTAGATCAAAAGGCGTTTTGCTTGTCCGACAATGGACCGGTAATGAATGACCTCCGCCGGTTTTTCGAACCGGGAAGACCATATGAGGAATTTCGTAAAAAGCGATTTTCCGACTTTGTCAAACATACAGGTGCTCTACATTCGAACATCGACATAGAATTTGGAGCGGATCTGCGCGATCCATTTTTCCATTTCTTTGAATTGTTTCTGACGCAGCGCCATGCTTTCAATATTCTGCCAATCTTCTTTCAGATCGAGTTTCCGCTGATCGCGTTTATCATTAAGTTTGAGGATATGGAAACCGAAAGTGGTCTCAAAAGGCGCGGAGATTTCGCCGGTCTTCAGGGATTGGCTGACTTTGAGGAAATTCTTATCCTGAAAGGTCGCGATCTCGATCCACCCTAAATTACCTAAATTGCCTTTCTTTGCAGGATCGTCGGAATATTGTAAAGCGGCTTTTTCAAAGGTCAGGGCGCCGGTGACTATATCCTCACGAATCTTTTCAAGTTTTTCCTTGGCGGCAACTTTGTCCTGCGGCGTGGTTGGCACGCCGATCAGGATATGGCGGACGTGGATCTTCTCGACGTTCTTTTCGATCATCTGGATGATGTGATAGCCGAATTCCGTCCGTACCACTTCTGATATCTCACCCGGTTCCAGTCGTGCCGCGGCTTCGGCAAATTCTTTCACAAAATCCGTACGGTTGTACCATCCCAGGTCGCCGCCTTTTTTACCCGAACTTGGATCGCTGGAAAATACTTTAGCCAGTTGCGCAAAATCGGCTCCCTTGCGGATGGAATCCAGAAGCAATAATGCCGTTTTTTTGGATTCTTCAAAAGCCACTTCGCCCGGTTTGATCTCGATCAGAATTTGACTGATGTTAATCGATGCGCCTACAACAGGTAAACTGTCCTTGTTGGTCTCGTAAAAATTTTCTACCTCCGTGCGCGAGATCTTGATATCGTTGAAACGGGTCGATTGAATGCGTTGCGTCAGGAGTTGTTTTTTGACGTTGGCGCGGTACAGTTTGCGGATCTCTTTGATGGTTTTGCCGAGATATTTTTCTAATTCCTGTTCGCCGCCGGCCTGCTGGATCCGTTCCTGGATCTGCTGGTCGAGGGCCTGATCCACCTGGGACTCGTCAATGACGATGCTGTCCAGTTTGGCCTGCGCCAGGAGGATCTTCTGATTGATCAGTGCTTCCAGCAGTTTTTTTTCGATCTTTGCATATTCCTCCGGTTGCGTCTGAGGATTGATCTTCTGGTTCGCCGCTTCGAAATAGGCATATTGCTGAAGTTCCGATGCAAGAATGACTTCGTCATCGACGACGGCGGCGACTTTATCGATCAACTGCCGCTGTGCAAAAAGTTGTGCCGAGAACATCAGGGTAAAAATAAAAACCGTTCGGGACATGAACATGGTCCTTTGGATAATTGGCAATAAGTAAATTAGTTAAGATCGACCCAGACCGATTTGACCTGGGTGTAAAATTCATAAATAGCTTCCATGCCGCATTCACGCGTGAATCCGGACATTTTGTAACCGCCGTAGGGCATTGCGGCATCGTACATATTGTAAGTATTGATCCACACTGTGCCCGCTCTGATCTTCCTGGCGAGTGTATGCGCCTTTTTTATATCTCTGGTCCAGATACCGGCCGCCAGTCCGTAGAATGTCTGATTGGCTTTTTGAACGGCATCGTCGAAATCTTTGAAACGCATTGTCGAGAGCACAGGGCCGAAAATCTCGTCGGTCGCGATCTTCATTTTCTGATCCACCTGGCCGAACACCGTGGGTTGGAAAAAATATCCTTCCTGCCCGATGCGGTTTCCGCCGGCAAGAAGTTTTGCACCTTCGGATTTTCCAGATTCGACATATTGCATCACTTTATTGAGCTGCGTCTCAGATGTAAGCGGACCCAGCTTGGTTTCGGGATTCAGGGGATCCCCCGGGATCATTTTTGCGGCGCGCGCGGCAAGTTTTTCGACAAATTCGTCATGAATTTTCTCTTCGATCATCAGGCGGGAACCGGCCGTGCAGACTTCGCCCTTGTTGTAGAAGATCGCTGCGGCGGCCATTTTCACCGTTGTATCGATATCGGTGTCGGCAAATACGATGTTGGGCGATTTTCCGCCGAGTTCTAATGATAGTCGTTTCATGGTCAATGATGCGATCCGCATGATTTCCTGGCCGACCGTGGTTGAACCGGTAAATGCAATGCCGTCAACGTCCGGATGATTTACCAGCGCAGCGCCGGCCGTTTTGCCAAAGCCTGTTACAACGTTAAAAACGCCTTCAGGCAATCCCGCTTCAGCTATGAGTTCGGCTAATCGCAGCGTACTGAGCGGCGTGAATTCCGAAGGTTTAACGACAACGGTATTGCCGGCTGCCAGCGCGGCGGCAATTTTTCTGGCAGCTGTGATAAGGGGGAAATTCCACGGAATGATCAGGCCTATTATACCCAAAGGTTCTCGCAGTGTGTAATTAAAATAATTACCATTGACCGGAATCGTCTCTCCTTCGATCTTGGATGCAGCGCCCGCGTAATAGGCAAAGATGTCAGCCGTGACCGGGATCTCTATATTCTTTGTTTCTGATATAGGTTTGCCGCAGTCGATCGTTTCTAGGTAAGCAAGCTCATCACCATTCTTTGAAATCAGGTCGCTGATCTTCCAAAGATATTTTCCTCTGCGTCCGCCACTGGTTTTTGACCATTTACTGCCGTCTTCGAAGGCTTTTCGCGCGGCGGCGACAGCAAGATCGACGTCAGGTTTGTCACCTTCTGAAATTTGCGACAAAATTTTGCCGGTTGCCGGATTGACAGTGTCAAATTTCCTGCCGGTTTGACTCTCAACAAAAGCGTTGTTAATAAATAATTTAGTACTTTTTATCTCAAAAGTCTTAACATCGGCGGGGGAACCCATTTAACCTCCACACAACAATTAAATTGTGTTATTAGATACATGATTTACAATAACATAACCTAAAAAGGAATCGATACAAAGTCAAGTATTTTTAGACGTATTAACAAGTTATGAACAGGGGTGTAAAGGCAGGGTTACGGTTTTTTTGACACAAAGAGAATGAAAAAAAGGTCAAAAATAGAGTACGGTGAAACCGGATTTACTTGAGAAAAATTTCACCGCACTCTACTTAGTTGTTTTAACCTAGTTCATCGCCTTATAACGTTCCAGGCTTTTTTCAAATTCTTTCCTGAGTCGTGATTTTTCAGGGATCATCTTTACTGCGATCTCTCCGAACTTGATGGCGTTCATCTTGTCGCCACATAATTCGCATAAATTAGCTATCGTGTCTGCTTTATAAGAATCGCGATCACTTTCAGGCGTATTATTCCATGATTTGATCATGGCGCGTGCGAATTCTGCCGGGAGAGCTTTGACCTCGAAGGCGGTCCAACCGACATTGTTGAGATCGTTCAGGTTAGCCTCAGGATTATTTTTCAGCCAATCGCCTAAAATTTTTTCCGCCAGAGGGCTGTCGTTCCATTTGTGATACCAGCCGGCGGCTTTGCTCACGTCGGACGGATCGTTCATGTCCAATTCTGTTATGGCCTGATATGTTTCCTCCTTCGAAGCATGATCGGTCAGAAGTTTGATCTCGCGCAAAGAGGACGATAAGGTCTCTTTTGTTTTGTCGCCGGCCATGTTATACCGGTCCATGAACAAAGTCCATCCTTTTTCTTTTTCGCCGCGGCGCGCATAATAAAATGCAAGATCCGACATAAGGTTAAACGCTTGATCGGTTCCTCGGAATTGACTGATGAAGTTCTCTGCATACGATGCGCGTTCTTGTGAGGTGCCGTAATACAATTGATTGATGGCAAAATTAGCCATGAGTTCTCGGGTCTCTTTTTTCTCATATGTTTTGTCTGTTTCTATGACGAACCGGTAGAAGTTTTCTGCTTTGGCCAGATCATAGACCATATAATAATTGGCCGCTTTTATAGCCGCGTCAAAGGATTTTTCCTTTTCATATCTCTCAAGCCATTTGGGGAGGATGTCTTTTCCTTCAAGGATCCTGTCGATCTCCTTCAAATAATGATTGAGGTCGGGATCATAACCGATCTTGCGCTCAATCTCCAGTCCGGATGCATCAACAAAAACGACGCTCGGATATACGCGGATATTGTATTTGTTGGCCATGCCGATACCTTCGCCTTTTTCCGCATCGATTTTGTAACAGATCATTTTTTCGGTATAAGCTTTGAAGGCGGGGTTTTGATAGATATTCTTATCCAGCAGTTTACACGGGCCGCACCAAGTCGTGAAAAAATCGATCATAACGATCTGATCCTTTCTTTTGGCTGCGTCGAATGCCGACGCGGCATCGCCGTAGTGAAATCCGGGTATCGTTTCACCTGCGAAAATATCAGAGCACAGAAATACAAAAGCGGTTACTAACAAAAATAGCTTTTTCATGTTTTATCCTTTACATTTTAAGCATTACCGACTAAACGTGTTATTTGCTTTTTGGTTTCAATTCATTTTCATGGATCGTGTGGGTCCAAATCAGTTTTCCTTTGGAATCAAACGTTTCCATGGTCAGCTTACGGTCATCCTTTTTTCCTGAAAAACGCAGCATGCCGAAATTATGGAAGTCGGTTACCAGCGTGTTGGATACCAGCTGGGGATTACCCGCGCTATTGGGCGCATGGAGGCCGCTGGTAAACGGAGATGAAGTAAAATCATACAGCGTATAAAAATCAGGCAGTTCGGTTTTTAAAAGTTCTGTGTGATGAACATCGCCGCTGAGGAAAAGTACACCGCTGATATTATTTCTCTTTATAAAATCCAGAATATCCGCGCGTTCTTTTTTATAAAAGTTATACGATTCGAATTTTGTGTTTTCATTCAAAATCTGATTTCCACAGACGATGAGTTTAAATGTCGCTTCACTGCTCAGCAGGCAGTCCTTGAGCCAGGCCAGTTGGTCCTTGCCCAGCATGGTCTTAGTGCCGTCGTCTTCCGCTTTGTCTGGCGAGCGATGATACCGGTCATCCAGCATAAAAAAGTCTGCGTCGCTCCAGCGGAACTGGAAGAACACACCCGGAACGCCCGGCATACCGTAATTGGGATTACCCCAATAAAGCTTGAAGGCTTCGAGTGATTTTGATTTGTGCGGGTAGGTCCGGTCGCAATCATTGTATCCGTAGTCGTGATCATCCCATATCGCATAATGATGCGTGGAAGCGAGCAGGCGTTTAAATTCCGGCAGCGCCCGCGTATGACGGTTACGGTGCAAAATGCCGCTCCAACTGTTCCAGTCGACTTCGCGCAGATAGGTATTATCGCCGAGCCATAGCATGATATTCGGATTCTTATCGGCGATCGCTTCGAAAATTTCGTAATGGCTTCCGTATGGAACACCCGGGCGGTCATAAACGGGTTCATTCACGTATGCACAGGAACCGAAAGCCGCATAAAAATCCTGAGGATCGGTTCGCCACTCCCACAACGCCTGGGTTCGGAAAGTGAACGGGTAATTATGATCGACGGCATCTTTGTTGATCAGTACCTCATAATCATATTTGGTTCCTGGCTCCAGATCACCGATGACAATATGCGCGATGAAATCGTTTTCTTTGGCCGTAACGACCGGTTCAGTTGTTTTGGCGACCTTGGAGGCGGTTTGTTCGGCGCTGACCTGGCTTTTGTCCCAGTAGCGGATCTGTACTTTCGCCGATTTTTTGGTCTGAACCCACACCATCACTTCGCGCTTTTCCGAATACCCTAGCATGGGACCGGATTGCAGCAGATCGTTTTGCGCATTAAGCCATTCGGATGCCACGGTCAACAGAATCAGCATCAGATAATATTTCATGATAATCTCTCCTGTTTTAATTTTGTTGTCACCGATATTAATGGAAAAACCATAATTTTACAATATCAAAATGTCCGTCCGATATTTAAATAATATTTTCGTTTCCATTTCTCTGAAAAAGAACAGCCGAGATATATGGGTCCAATGAACGACTGCGTTCCGACCAACAGAGAGTAGGAATATTTAAGTTTGTTTAATCCTATCTGGGCTTTACGGTCCCATGCGTTTCCTGTTTCAATACCTCCTCCGGCGTAGATCCCGTCGGAATAGGTCGAAGGATTGTTATGCGAAAAATGATACATATACAATAATTGTCCAAAACCATAGTGATTTCCCATGATCTGATGCATATCATAGGCCGACAAATGGAGAAATCCACCAAGGGTCCATTTGTCATAGACCGGCAATTGTGTTCCTAAACCCGTTCCGCCTTCTGCAGCGACGATAAAAGTATGTCGGGATTTTGTAAATGCCAGAAGCCCGCCTGCCTTCAACCCTTTATAGTTGGAATCGGCGCCGAAACTTTTCTCAGAAGAATAGAATTGCGTAACGAATGCCGATCCTCTTTTAGGAAAATAAGGGCTATCGAGGTCGTCGATGCGGAGTTTCAATACATATCCTCCTCCGTGAATTTTGAAATCCGGGAGTTGCGTTCCAACCGTACCGGTTGCCCGGCCATAACTCTGAGTGATGCCCCCTCTAAGTTGTCCGAAATTTCCCAGTCTAATCCCAAGATCCGATTCGTAACGTAATACAAATACCGAGTAGGTTGCATAAGCGATCGGCGATTCCGGTACAAATATATTGGTTTGAAAACGCTCAGCCGAAAAATTGGGGGCCAGAAAAAACAAGCCTGAATAAGACAACGGCTGATAAAACTCGGTCTCATAACGCGGAAAATCACCGATACGAATCATGTGCGTCCATTCGGCGCCGAATGGGTTTAGCCTTGTCATCTTATAATGTGCCAACGCATTGATAAAACCCTCTCCGTTTAAATTGACTGAAGTCGCAAGGCCAAAACGCAGAAAATTAGGCCCCCAGGATTTTGACTTGCCTTTGATCTGTAACGCGTACCGGCCGGCATCTTCGAGCAGATTGAAGTCGACTTGTTCGTAGTCACCCAATTCATATATCTCGGTGAGGTCCTTCTGCAATTGATTAAGATCGAGAGGCTTGCCGAGGCTGGTTCCTAAAAGGCTGTAAACCCTTTTGTCCTTTTTTAGGTCTCCGCCAAGTTGCACATAGTCAATCTGTATGGAACGGGTCGTCTTGGCATTTTTCTTATTAAGAAAAACGGCATAGGCTTCTTCGGAAACCGAATATTTCTTTAATCCTTCCGATGCCAGCCATGCCGCCGATTCGCCGAGCGTGATGATTTTTTTGAATTTTAGAAAATCATCCCCGCCAATATTGTCTAACTTTGGGCGGATTAGCACATCCCGGTCGGTTAAGGTAGCTATTTGTTCGTCCACCTGTTTTTGCGTGAGCACATTAAAAACCTGTACCGAGATACCCATGATTGAATTCAGTTCATCCCGATGCATCAAAGGCAGGCCGACATCTACGGCGATGACAATATCGGCGCCCATGTTACGTACAATATCGATGGGTACATTGTCTACCAGAGCCCCGTCCACCAGTAATTTATTGTCGATCTCAACAGGAGAAAAAACCGACGGTACGGACATGCTGGCCCGCATTGCTTCGGGTAAGTTTCCGCTGCTGAGCACCACCTTTTCGCCATTCACAATATTGGAGGCCACGGCCCGGAACGGGATAGGCAGTCTGTCAAAATCATGGATGCCCGCGACCGCAAGTGTGTTGGTCTTTAACACGAAACTCAGTTTCTGACCCGCAATGATCCCGCGCGGCAGGTAGATCTTACCGCCGTTGAATCCCAATTCAAACCCCATCAGGTTCAGATTATCCTCCTCTTTTCTTCGGTATGAGCGGAAATCCCGGGAAGGTTTGTCGTTTAATGCGTCCCGCCAGTCCATGTTACGTGTGAGCTGATCGATCTCTTCAACGGACATGCCTGAAGCATAAAGACCTCCGACGATTGCGCCCATGCTGGTACCTGCGATATAATCTACCGGAATCCGCAATTCCTTGAGGACCTTCAGAACGCCAATGTGTGCGATCCCTCGCGCGCCTCCGCCGCCTAGGACCAATCCGATTTTCGGCCGGTTAGCTCCATCATCGCCATTGCCGGCTTCTGCGCGTGTGAGGGAAAAAGAGAAAGCAGTCAGGAGAAGGAAAAGAAGGCGGCTGAAGGATTGAAGGAAATCCATAGAAGTTACTGTCTGGATTTTTTTAATCGTTCAATGTAACTATTTGCGCAAATAAAACCAAAGAAAAATAGGGTTGGCTACTCGTAACGAAGAGCGTCAATCACGTGTGAATTGGCAGCTTTCCATGCGGGATAAAAACCAAAAAATATACCGATCGCGACAGATAGACCGAAACTGAGAATGATCGAATCCGCCGTGATGACGACCGCCCATCCGGCATTGAATTTCAGGAAAAATGCGGAACCGGTTCCTGCGATAATCCCAAGCAAGCCGCCCAAAAGACATATCATCAAAGCTTCAATAAGGAACTGGGCCATAATGTCGCGGCGTTTGGCGCCGATAGCTTTCCGGATGCCGATCTCTTTTGTCCGTTCGGTCACCGAGACAACCATGATATTCATGATTCCGATACCGCCGACGATCAGTGAAATAGCGGCAATCGATGCCAGAAGCAGCGACAGTGTGGCGCTGGTCTCCTGCGCGGTGGCAACAATGTCCGACATATTGCGAATGCTGAAATCATTCTCCTGATCCGTGCGGAGCCGGTGCTGGCGGCGGAGCGTTCGTTCGATATCGAAAGTAATCTCTTCCTGCGGCGCGTTATCTTTCGCCATAATCGCCAGAGAGTTGATGTAATCCAAACCAAATAAACGCTGTTGCGCGGTAGTAAGCGGAATAACAATCTGATCGTCCTGATCCTGCATACCGGATGATCCTTTTTTCTCAAAAAGTCCGATCACATGAAAATTCTGTCCGTTGATTTTGACCGTCTGGCCGACCGGAGATGTTCTTTCGAACAGCTGATCTGCAACCGTTTGGCCGACCACAGCCACTTTGGCCTTTGCCCGCAGTTCCTCCTCACTGAAGAAACGGCCTTTTGCGAGGGCAAAATTACGCACTCTTGGATAACTTACCGATGCGCCGATAACACCGGTATTGACGTTTTTGTTCTCAAATTTCACCTGTGAATTACGGGACAGTTCCGGTGAAAAATCTTGAACCCATTCGGAACGTTCTTTTATTGCGTCGCCGTCTTCGGTTTTTAACGTGATCGAACTGCCGGCCGCAAGTACGGCGCGACCCATACTTTGTGATCCCGGACGTACGATCAGCAGGTTCGTACCGAGATTTTTCATTCGCTCATTGATGCGTTGTTTGGAACCTTCCCCGATCGCTACCATGGCAATCACCGCGCCGACGCCGATGATGATACCCAGCATGGTAAGTAAACTGCGCAAACGGTTGGAGCGCAGTGCCGTAAATGCCGTTAATATACTTTCCCAGAAATTCATACCGATCCTCTTTTCACCGGCCCAAACCGCCGGAACGCTCTTTGAGACGTTCTTTAAACCGTTCGCTTTCCTGTCGTGCTTGAGAAAATTGAACTAAAGCTACTCTGGACGAATCGGATAACCCGCTCAGCACTTCCGCCTCGTCAAAATTACTTAACCCAATGAGGATCGGTATCAGACGCAATTCGTTTCCTTCCTGAAGAACAACGAACTTCAGTTGTCCTGCGGAGGGAGCGGAATCCGACACGGTATTTTTTCGTTGTTTTATCCCGGGTTGATGAGTTTTATTTGAATCGACGTCTTTTTTTCGCTCCGGCATCAGGATGCCCGCCGATTTTAATATTTTCTGATCCGTTTCAATGTCAGCGCGGCTTCTGAGCAATTCATTTGAAATAAGAAGCGCATTATCTCTTTGCGCAATATCAATCGTGATCGTTGTATTCATGCCCGCTTTCAGTTTGTTCGCTTTATTGGGAACGAGGATGATCACGTCAAATGTGGTGACATTCTGTACGACCGTCGACTGCGCGGCTACGCGCAGGACCTTGCCGATGAATTCTTCCCCCGGATACGCGTCGGCGATAATGTGCGCCGGAAGCCCGATCTTCACGCTGCCTATGTCGACTTCATCCACAGCGGCGATGACATATACTTCATCCATATTGGCAATGCGTGCGATCGTGGTGCCGCCTCCGACATTGGAAACGGCGGATGAAACGATCTGACCCGCTGAAATATTACGCGATAAAACGAGGCCGTCGACCGGAGACAATACGATCGTCTCTGCAAGTTTCTGACGCGCGAGCACCAGATTTGACTGTGCTTTGACGAGCGAAGATTTGGAACGAACATACTCAACGAATATCTGATCGTATTCCTGCTGTGAAACCAGTCCCTTCGAGAACAGGTCCTGCGCGCGTTTCCAGTTGTTTTCCTGCTGGGTCAGAACGGCGGAAGCGAGCTGCGAGTCGGCCAGCGCCTGTTCGAACGCATTGCGCGTGTCGGTTTGGTCCAGTCTTGCGATCAATTGGCCCACCTGAACGTGATCGCTGGCCTCGACGGGGATCTTTTCAACGATTCCGCTTGCCTTTGATTTGATCTCGATCACATTGATCGGCGTAACCGTACCTGTAGCAGAAACAGAGATATGAAGATCGCCGCGGCGGACATTCATTGGCTTTACAACGATGGATTTGCCTGACGCTTCCGGTTTATCCGCATTGCTTAGCCCTGAGAAAGAAAAAACATATATCAAGACAAGAGCGGAGAGGCCCAAAAAACCGAAAACCAGTTTTTTTTTCATGATATCAGCAGGTTAGTTGTTATATGAATTTGTTTTTCGAAAATGATACCGTAAGATATATGCTGATTAGACGTCTTTATGACCCATGCGTTTACTTAAAATACACATTATTTCATCGATAGACATCATCATGTTTCGGTCATTCAGAAACAAAAAAAGCATCTGCACAGATGCGCAGATGCTTTTGTAAAGATCAATTATCTGAAAAAGAATTACACTTTCAATTTTGCGATATTATCTTTGACATCCTGCGCGGATTTATCGAGTTCTTTTTGTTCCTCAGGCGTCAATTTGATCTGAATGATCTCTTCCCAGCCGGACTTGCCGAGTTTCACAGGCACGCCGCAGAATACGTTCTTCTGTCCGTATTCGCCTTCGAGCCATACGGCGCAGGGCAATATGCGTTTCTGGTCCTTAACGATGGATTCGATCATTTCCACGGCCGATGCCGACGGGGCGTAATAGGCCGAACCGGTACCCAGCAGTTTTACGATCTCTGCGCCGCCGTTACGGGTGCGGTCTACGAGGCGGTCGATCGTGGCTTTGTCCATCAAATCGGGAAGCGGAATACCGGCGACGGTAGAATATCGAGGCAGCGGTACCATGGTATCGCCGTGGCCGCCGAGAACGAATGCGGAGACATCTTTTACCGATACGTTAAGCTCCATCGCAATAAATGAACGGAAACGCGCCGAGTCCAATACGCCGGCCATCCCCATAACGCGATGCTTCGGGAAACCGCTGACCTTCCAGGCCACATAAGTCATAACGTCAAGAGGGTTGGTGACCATTACGATAATCGCGTTCGGAGAGCGTTTGGCAACTTCCTGTGTGATACCCTGAACGATCTCGGTATTTTTCAAAAGTAGATCATCGCGGCTCATGCCGGGTTTACGCGCCAAACCGGCTGTGATCAATACAATATCGGAACCGGCTGTTTCGTCATAACCTTGTGAACCGATCATACGGGCATCGAAACGTTCCACCGGAGCGGATTCATACATATCCAGGGATTTGCCTTGCGGCATCCCGGCAACCACATCCACTAACACCACTTCATTGGCTAATTCTTTTTCTGCGATCCGCTGGGCGGCTGTTGCGCCGACATTTCCGCCGCCAACCACTGTAATTTTCATGGCAGTATCTCCTATAACATTTGAGGGTTAAATAATTCTTCCGCGAAGGCGCTGAGGAACGCTGTATAAGCGCCGAGTGTCTTTGCGTTCAATGAGGTAATATAAATTTATTTATAATAAAAAACAATCACAAGCGGGAAAGGGCAAAAAAAAACGGACCCAATCGAATTGAGTCCGTTTAACTTTTTTGTTCGCCTTCCTGTTATGCTTTGGCTTCAGGAACCGGGTAGACGCTGACTTTTTTGCGCGTCTTGTCTTTGACTTCGAACTTGACGACGCCGTCGATCAGCGAGAAGATCGTATCATCGCTGCCGATACCGACGTTCTTGCCGAGATGAACCTTGGTTCCGCGCTGACGCACGATCACGTTGCCGGCGAGAACGAATTCGCCGCTGTAACGCTTGACGCCGAGGCGCTGGCCATGGCTGTCGCGGCCGTTCTTGGTACTGCCTAAACCTTTCTTATGTGCCATAGTATCTCCTTACTTTGATATCGCGTTGATTTCGATTTCCGTAAAAGGCTGACGGTGGCCTTTTTTCTTCTGAAAGCCTTTGCGGCGATACTTACGGAAATGAATGACTTTGTCGTTCTGACCGTGGCTTAGGACGGTCGATTCTACTTTTGCACCTTTAACGGTAGGCGTGCCGATACGGACATCGCCATTTTCGGAAATCAGAAGGACGTTATCAAAAACGACCTTATCGCCGATCTCCGCTTCAGCCATGCGCGGGATTACGACTTTCTTTCCCGGTTCGCATTTGTACTGAAAACCTTTGATATCAACTACTGCGTACACTTTTTGCCTCCAAAACTCTGTTGGATTACAGTATTATAAATTAGGCTGCAAATATAGCGGGCGAATAGCTATAAAGCAAGGATTTTTTTGAGTTTTTTACCGCCAATTCACCGCTGAATAGTAACCATTTTCCGTTCACGATCGTCCTGCGCCCAGACGACCCTGAAATCCAGTTCGCCCAATAAAATGTCCTCTTCGGTCGTGATTTCAACGCGCCATTCACCGGGCCATATCGTAGTTTTATACGAATATCCGCGATAACCTCCTTCACGCCCGCCCTGAAGCGCATAGCTCAATTTTTCCTGTAAAACCCATTCCTTAATGTCCGGATTGTATTGCTGCCAATTATAATAGATCGTTTTCCTCATCTCGGTTGGAGCAAAGATAGAGGTAAAACAATAGACCGTATCGCCTTGCCGGTATTTGTACACGCCGTTGGATTTGCGCCAGAATTCGTACCATTCGGGTTTTTCGAACTGCAACGTATATAAATAGTCGCTTTTGGTGACGTGATGATAGATCCCGTAATGTTTAAGGGCCATCGGCACAGGCGGTATCCATCGTAAAAAATAAAAAAGATTGAGCAAAACATATAACAGTAAGATCACCGAAGACGATCGGAGGAACGATTTGTTAGTCATTTTCGATGTTCCGAAGCATACCACCGTTAATACCGCCAGTGTAAAGACCAGCCCGATCGCTCCGCCCAACAGGAACGTTTTTTGTCCCATTTCTTTTGTCACGATGGGGAGGAAAAAAATAAAAAACGATGCGGCGGCCATAAAATACATGGCGAACTGCAGATACAGATAGTTAAATTTCTTTTTATAGAATTCGTTAATCAGCAACAACCCCATGAGCACGGCAATAAATACAAAAGACTTGAAACCGGCGGAACTTTGAAAATAAAATTGGACGTGTCTACTGAAAAGTCCGCCCATAAAGAACTGGATTCCTGCAGTGATCCAGTTGGCGCGGCTTACGAAGAACTCTATGCGCAGGCGTCCGCCTTCGATCAAATGGGAAAATACGATCAGGATACCCGCCAGCGCCACGTACGCGAGAAGGATATAATTGTCCTCCATAACGTCAATGCGTTTAGGGTTCAAATTATTAAGGATAAATCCGACGGCAAAA
>CAZHUW010000001.1:0-65929 GCA_964535295.1 uncultured Bacteroidota bacterium | reverse complement strand
CTCAATATCTGTAACAAACCCATATTTGTATTCTTTATTGGCAAACTCTTCAATTGTGCTAACTTCAGTATTCATAAAGGCTCCTTGTGCCCATTTTAGTAGTCCTACTTTTTTAACTGGCCTAAAATAGGCAATCAGGACTATTTAGTCAAGATTAAACTGTATAATTTTATCAAGATTATAAAATAAGAAAAGCCGCTCAACTTGGAAGCCCATATTGAACGGCTTGAATTTTAAGCTGGCTGTGTTTGTTCGGAAGAGGTGATTTCAGGTACCGCCGGTTGCTTTTGTTCGGATATTAGCGGTCTTTCATTCCACATGCCGATCGCACTTCCGAATATCTGAACTCTGATAACGGCGCGGTAAAAAACGAACAATTGCTGTAACAGGAACATCACAAAGATCTTAAACCCGGTATCCGGTGTCAAAGCATTGTCCAGGATCTTGTACAGAAAGAAACCAAACGCCAGGATAATAAAATTGAGTAAATAAATTCCGCTGACCGAAATAAAATTCTTTAACACCCAAATCATCGAAGAAAAATAGACCTTGGTAATTTTGGAAGAACCGTCAGAAAACAGCCGGATCTTCGTAATGTCCGACGTGATAACCCACAATGAGATCAGCAGCAGGGTAATGACCCCGGCATAAGTATGGATCATCATGAATACAAAGGAGATCATGCAAAGAAGTAAGGTCCACAGAAATACTCTGAGAAACCTAAAAAAGAATTCTCCGCTGAATTGAAAAAAAGGTCCTGCGAATTCGCCATCTGCCGCTGCCTCGCCTTTGAGGATCTTATAAAGCCTGCCGATAACTCCGCCGGTAAGGAAGATCGAAACGATCAGGAACAATACCAGAGAGCCCGCGACAAGTCCGTTAACCGTCTGAGTGATTGTCGGAAAATCGTTGATCATTTCAAGCAGATAATTGAAATCAAAACCGGAAAGCCATGCCGAGGCAACCTGACGCCCTCCAAAATAAGAATTTAAACTTTTCTGAATGACCCAAAAGGCCGGCAGAGCAAATAAGAATGAGACTCCCCAAAGGAGCGTTATCATTTTTTTCTGTTTTAGCGTGATCTTGAATGCGCTGATAAAAATTTTGAATATCATGTTATTCTCCGTTTAAACAAGTAAAGTTAACATTTGACACATGCACTGAAGCCAAAAAAGGAAGCGGATCGTATAACGGCTGATGCCGGTCATGTCGGCTTCAACGAACTTCGTGTTGTTCGATAACGCCATATCCAGCACGTTGATCATGGTTGGATCGACGGAAGCCGAAACGGCTTTTGTATTTTTGTCGTAGGTGAACTGTTTGGGGCTTTCTTTCCCGTCCCATTTTTCAATTACCGAATCGCCGTTGGCAAACCGGATCAAAACCGTTGTCGGGAATACCGCGGTTCCGTTATTCCGTACGGAAACGACAGAATGATATAATGTTTCTGATCCTTCTTCCGTGCTGTCTTTCTTGTCATTAACAAACGCTTTTTCTTCACCGTTGCCGAACCAGCCCATACGGTCTTTGATCTCCGTGTTCCTTATGCTGCTGATCTCGAAGTCAATGGTTTGATTTGTGTAAACGAACTGATCGAAATACCATGTAAAATCGTTTCCCGTAACTTCGTTGACCACCGCGATAAAATCTTTGGCCTGAGGATGTTTGAACTTCCATCGCTCAAAATAGGTCATCATGACCTTATTCATCACCTCTTCACCGAGATGGTTTTGCAATGTGGACAGGATCAAAACCGGTTTGCTGTATGAGGCCGTCGCATAGAAATTCTCCGGGATCATCCATGCCTTTTCACCAACGATCCCGTTTTTCGGGCGGGGTATATAGCCCAAACGATGATAATCTATGGATCGGATGGGAAGCCCGAAAATATTTCCATATCCGGAAGAGATTTTTCCTTCTTTTGTATATCGGTCCAAAGCGCGATGCTCAGCATAGGAAGTAAACCCTTCATCGAGCCACGCTTCTTCAAATTCATTGCTGGCGACCAGACTTTGGAAATAGTTGTGCGCAAATTCATGGAACATGACGATCTCAAGAATGTTGAGGCCAAAGAGATCACTGGTTATGGTGCTTCCAAAAAAACTGCCGGTCGTGATCAGTGTCGGATACTCCATGCCGCCGGCGGTCATTTCTTCATCCAGCGGAGGATCCACGATGGTCAAATTAGGATAAGGATACGGACCGAACCATTCGTCAAAGTAATTAAACATAGCTTGAGTGCAATCAAAATACCTTTTTTCATGAATTTCGCGTCCCGGTGAAAGGAGATAAGTTACTTCGATCTCTCGGCCGCTGGATGCGATCTTAACCTTTTGCTTTACTTCTTTGAAATCCGGAGAAGCGGTCCAGACCGCATCGATTACATCTTCCTGATGAAATGTGTATACTGCGAGGCTGTCCATTTCTTTTTTATCCACGAGCAGGGCGTTGGCGCCTACAACAAAATTTTTCGGAACGGTCAATTCTATATCGTACACGCCGAAATCCGCAAAGAATTCGGTCTGTGAATGAAATTGATGACAATTCCATGCTCCGTTCTTCCATACGCCGATCTTGGGAAACCATTGTCCGATCATAAAAAAGTTATCTTCAGTGAAACCGGTTCGCGCATACACCCGAGGCAGTTTGGATTTGAAATTACATGCGATCTGAATGCTCTGAGAAGGCAGGATCGGTTTGGATAAAGGGATACGGATCACTGTCTGATCGTCGGTATTGTCGTCGTCGGGATGAATGAATTCGATCCGGTTTGTCAAATCTTCGCCGCCTGGAATCGACATGGACAGAACATCAATGTAACCCCAGTTTTCTTTATCCAATTTGATCTCACCGGAACGGTGTCTTCCTCCGCTTTCACGGATGAACGTTGATTTTTCGTTCTTGAACGCATTCAGATACAGATGGAATTGCAATTCACGGATCGTATCGTTAGATGCGTTCCACCAATTAAGCAAATACGAACCCTCCACGATCTTGGTATCGGGAAAGAGCCTGGCTTTCATCGCGTAATTAGCAATGCGGGGACTGAGCGGTTTCTCAAAAATCTTAAACTGCCCGAAAACCGTTGCACCTGATGCCAGAAACAAAAAAACCATTACACATCTTCTTAGCATAAAGATCTCCGTTAGTAAAAGTAGTTGATCATCGAATTTCATTGGCCGTACCGGCCAATGAGTCACTTAATTTAAACATGGCGGAAAGGGTCAGGAATTCAAATCCTTTTTGTTTCAACAAAGGGATAACTTCTTTAATTGCTTCCACGGTTTGACTGCGGTCAACTTTCTCCGTATTGCCGCCGTCATGCAGAATGATAATCGAGCCGGGCTGAGTACGCGTTAAGATGCGGTTGACGATCTTTTCTTTGCCGGGACGGTGAGGGTCACGGGGATAGACATCGCCGACCACCGTATGGTATCCGGAATCCTCAATGAGGTCAAGGACCCTTTTAGAAAAAAGGCCCATCGGGGGACGCAGAAAACGCGGAGATTGCCCGTTGAGTTGGGAAACAAGGGTATGTGTTTTATGAATCTCTTCTTTGATCCGGGCGTCATCCAAACGCATCAGAAGTTGATGTGAATACGTATGATTTGCCGATTCATGGCCTTCGGCAGCCAATCGCCTGCCGATATCCGGATGGTCAGATAGATGTTTTCCGATCAGGAAAAAAGTTGCGGGAACTAGATTAGCCTTAAGTACATCCAATACCTGAGGTGTGAAGACCGGATGAGGCCCGTCATCAAAGGTCAAAGCGACCTTTTTTTCGCTCGTATGGTGTCGCCAAATGACGCGCTTGATCAGCAAACGCCCCAGCCGTTCAATGGACGTGTGATAACTGAGATCGCTGAGCCCTGCCTGGATAAGGCCTCCGTCAAAGAAGTTCCAGAGACGAGAGCGTCCGTTCATGACTTTTTCTTGGTTTGTAGAATAGCCAGATATTCCGTCTTGACCGCATTCATTTCGTTGATCAGCATTCGCCGTTCTCTCCGCATTTTGTTTATCAGGCGCCGGTTAGTGAATAAGACAAATGAAAATGAAATAAGTTCCTGTTCCTCCCGAAGGTCCTGCGTATATGCCAGAGCAAATAAACCGGCAGTAGGCAATGTGAAGAAATAGGCAAGAGCCCACCCGGCCCCCGTGTAATAAAATACGGCAAACGTTTGTACCGCATAAAAGAACAGAAATGCCGGCCCCCCGGCAAAAAGCAGCGCCGTCAGGATCTTGGTCCGTTCATGGAGAAATTTCTTTGCCGAATAAATGGCTATACTGTGCGGGAAAAAATTATTAATGATCCCGTAGATAGCCAACGGCAGGCCGAGTAAGGCAAGCAGGAACTTTTTGGCGCTGCCGGCGAGAACTTTCGAGAATACTGTTCTTTCCTGCAGCATTGCGTCGCGGAGGTTCAGCCGCTGAAGTTTGCGTTTATAAGCTGTGATCCGGCCCTGCATATCCTGCACGCGCTGAGGTTCGCGCGCATAATAATAATCAACGCATTCAGCAATACGCTGCGTGATGATGAATTCCTCAACATTGTCCGACAAGTGCGCCGGGATCAGTGCGGTGTCACCGATCAGTTCCTCACGGTAAATAAGTTCAATATCACGTACCAGGTCGTCAAGCTCCAGATGATGAACATTGACCGTGATCTGTTCAAGCTGATTTTGGATTTCCAGTGTCAGATTTTGAACCGCTTCGGTTGGATTACTCTGATTCTGGTGATTATAGAAACTGAGATCGATAGGTTTACCGATATTCACCAAAACACGGCTGCGGAAACGGCTGCGGGAGAAAAAATGAAGTCCGATGGGGATGACTTTGATGCCCAATTGATGATCATTACGCGCTTCAGTTTCCAAGATGATACGCGCCGCGCCGGTTTTAACTTTTTTAACCTGGCGGAGCATGTCACTTGTCCCTTCAGGAAAAATGCCGATGGTCTGCCCCTCTTCCAGAGCCTGATAACAGGCTTCAAACGAAGCGGTATTATCCTGGTATTTCTCCGATCTTTCGCCTTTGCGCACGATCGGGATCACACCGCAGCTGCGGAGGAATTTATTGGCAATGGGATGTTTGAATAGCCCCGAATGGCCGATATAATTGACCTTGCGCTTAATGGCTACCCCGATGACGAAAGCATCCATGATAGAATTTGGATGATTGGCCACAAACACGACCGGGCCGAGGTCGGGGATGTACTCGCTGTGGCGCACTTCGATCTTTCGGAAAAAGATAGCCATAACAATTTTACCGATCAGGCGTATCAAACGATACAAAAAGGGCTTGGGTTCGACAGGGAATGCCATGGGTAAATTTTTTTATTGAAATTTAGTAGTAAGAAAATTTATGAGATGAATTCCAGATAGGTATTGAAAATATATTTTTCTTTTTGTATGTTGCCATCAGTTCTTTGAATCATCGCCGAGGTGGTGAAATGGCAGACACGCTAGTTTCAGGTACTAGTGCCCGCAAGGGCGTAGGGGTTCAACTCCCCTCTTCGGCACAAAGACATATCCAGACAGGGAGCCTATCGGTTCCCTTTTTTATTTAAGAGCCCTGATAACGACAACGGTAATATCGTCGGATTGCGGCGCATTGCCCTCAAAAGTCTTGACCTCTTGTGCAATGAGCTCTGTGCAATCTTTAGCAGACAATTTACGATTGGATTTCAGTAATTCTTCCAGCCTGGGCTCTTCGAATTGTTCCTCTTTTTCGTTCATAGCTTCCGTGACGCCGTCGGTGAACATGACGATCTTTTCATCGGGCTGCATTTGAATGATCTCGAACTCATAAGGTACATCCGGCATGAGCCCCAACAACAAACCGCCTTTGTCAAGCGTTTGAAGGGTTCCATCAGTTTTGACCCAGTAAGGCGGGTTGTGGCCGGCATTCACATAAGTGAACGTACGATCTTTAATATTAAGTATTCCACCGAAGAAGGTAATGAACTTATCCGCTGTTGTGTTGGCATGAATGATATTGTTCACCTTTGCAACGAGGTGATCGAATGCCTTGACCTCCGTACTCAGCGCCAGCAGGCTTGCCTGTACATTACTCATCAGTAGGGAAGCAGGGATTCCTTTACCGGATACGTCCGCGATGGCCACGATGTAGTTGTCTTCATCCACTTTGATCACGTCGAAATAATCCCCGCCGACCTGCTTCGATGAAATATTAACGCCGTACACTTCGAAAGTTTTCAGATCGGGAAAACAATCGGGTAATAAGCCGATTTGAATGTTCCGTGCAACAAGAAGCTCTTCTTCAAGGCGCTTCCGTTCCAATGAATCCTCAAATAGCCAGGCGTTCTCCAGCGAGATCATGGCCTGATTTCCCAGGGTATACAAAAAATCTAGTTCCTCCCGGGTATAGTTCTTCTTGGAGATCCTTTGTCCAAGAAGCAGGAGGCCTTTGGTTCGGTCCTGCGATCGCATTGGAACCACGGCTGAAACATCGTGTTGAAGCAATTCGGCATTCAGATCACTTTCTTCTGAATCCTCCATAGAGTAGGGATGTGAGATATTAAATAAAAGTTCAAGCGACGGATGCGCGAGATCCATGTTGGGGAAAGCGCGCTTTTCAAGTATCTGTATAGTTTCGTTACGGCGAACGAGGATCACGAACTTGTTGAGCATCATTTCGCCCATCAGGCCGTAAGAAAGAAGGCGCGCTATCTTAGCCGATTCCAGCGTGGCGTTGAGTTCTTTGCCGATGTCGAACAGGGTGTTGAGTTCCTGGATCTTCTTATCCAGACGTGCATTTACGCTCCGTAACTCCTCGAAAACGATACCGTTCTGGATACTGGTAGCCGCAATATTGGCGATCGAAGAAAGGAATTCGATTTCGCTTTCTATATAATTCTTTCCGATAAGTTTTTTTCCGAAAGCCACAAGCCCCAGGACGTCGTTACGTAGAATGATCGGGACAAATAATTTTATATCAAATTCGGTAAAAAAAGACAACCACGGGAACCGGCCATCTTTTATCTCATCGATAAGAAAAGGTTTAAGGGGCAGATCCGGCAAGGCGATTCTCTTTCCGATGAGTTCTCTGGAAAGGCCTTTGAGCGTGAAGATTTCAAATTGGTTCTCGCCGCGGTGCAGCAGGAATAATCCCTTATTGATCATCATACGCCCCATCGGGGAAAGCAGGATGTTGTCAACGATGGAATTGAGATTAAGGGAGGAGTTCAATAACTGGCTGATCTCAAAAAGGGCGGACAATTCAAGCAGTTTACGGTCGACGTCGTCCTGAACTTCGCCCTTGATCAAAGCTTGTTTGTCCAGCTCTTTTTTGTTCGGATCGTCTGTCACAACCGGTCTCTCCAGGCGTTTTTGATCTTGTTTTTACGCTCGCCGATCTTTTTACGTTGGCTGCGGCTGATATAGATCATAAACGTAAAACCGACCAGGCCTATAAAAATCAGAAGAATATTTAGTATCTCTGAGTTCATCTTTCATTTACGCCAACTGTGATTCCACATGATCGATCACGGACTTTGCTTTCTCGTCCACCGCATCCATGGTACGCGCGGCGTCTTGCTTTATCTTTTCAATAAAATCGGTGTCCTCAAGCGAGGACAAATTGATCTTCACATTATAATAAGCGCCGCGGCATCCTGCGCGCAGGAGTAAGGCCGAAACGCCGGCATCGCTCAACGCATTGGTATTTCCTTTTCGTGCGACGGTCTCGCTTAGCGCTACGGCATCAAGACAGACATGCATGACATCGAGCGGAACCATTGTAGCTTCTTTCGTGGCGGATTCAATCGCGGCGGTGCGCACATTCTTCTGATCGTCCGTTTCCTTGGGCATGCCGAAAGCGCTCATGACCAGGTTGAACGCGTCAGTATCCTTATCGACCAGTGAGGTCAATTTAGCTCTGAGTTTTTCTGATTCAACTAAAACGCCTTTCATCTCGCCTTCCACTTCGGCATATTTCTTCTTTCCGATGGTCAGGCTGCTGACCATCGAGATAAGAGCGGAACCCAGCGCGCCGGCAAGCGCCGAAACGCTTCCGCCGCCGGGAGCAGGGGAAGAACCCGCTAATTCATTAAGAAATTCTGAAATATTCTTTGTAATGAGTGACATAGATCATTGTCCTGTATTTAATTTCCAAAAAAATGATAGAACTTTGTTGCGTTCATCTTTAGTGAGGTAGATTAAAGTTTTATTCCGCAATAAGCGGTAACTGCGCCGAAGGTCATATCGACGAATCGTACGTCTGTAAAACCGGCATGAACAAGCATGTTCTTGAAATCACCGCGTTCTGGAAAATTCAGCACAGAGTGGGGTAAATAATGGTACGCCTTCTTGTCCGACGAGATCAAAGAGCCGATGCGCGGCAATATGTATAAAAAATAGAACTGATAAAGCTGTTTGATCACAGGCCAAGTAGGTTTTGAAAATTCCAAAACGACGATGATCCCGGAATTCGTCAACACGCGGGACATCTCATTCAGGGTTTGCTGGATGTCTTCCACATTGCGTATACCAAAAGCGATAGTGGCGGCGTCGCATGATTTGTCGGGCAAAGGCAATTTTTCACCTTCGCCGCAAACCATGAAGACCGAATCTTCCATTTCTTTTTTTGCGATCTTCTTATTCCCGAACAAAAGCATATTGTGTGAGAGGTCAATGCCTATGACCTTGCGTGCTCCGCGTTTGACCGCCATGAGCGCGACATCGCCGGTCCCTGTGGCCAGATCGAGAAGCCGCGGATTCATATTAAAATTGATGAACTTCAGAGCCTGATGGCGCCAGTAGAAATCAATGCCGAGACTCAAAAAATGATTGAGGAAATCATAACGCGATGCGACCGCATCGAACATACGCTGGACATATTTCTTCTTTTCAGCAGGTGAAGGGAGATAGGACTCTCCGGAACTTACGATGTTTTGGGTCAAGTTGATGTCCTCGCAGTCAATTTGAATTGCAGGCAAAAGGTAGCAAACTAAATACTTTTTTGCCAACGAAAAAAGTCAAGGAACAACCGTGAGTCGCGGCTACTTAATATCATCCAGCGTCTTGAATTCGTACCCTTCTTTACGCAGGTCTTTGATGATCGCGTCCATAGCTTCCGCATTGTCTTTGGATACGGCATGCATCAGGATGATCACCCCCTCGCGGGCGCCTTTGACGATCTTGTTATACGCATAGTCTTTGCCGCGCTGTTTATTCGTGTCCCAATCGTCATAAGCCAGGCTCCAGAAAACAGATTTATAGCCAAGCGATGCCGTGACAGCCAGAGCGCGCCGGCTGAATTCTCCGCTGGGCGGCCTGAAATAATTCATTTTTTGTTCGAAGAGGTCAAAGAAGTCACGTTCAAGACTCAGGATCTCGTTCTTTGCGTCACGAACGTTCAGTTGAGGCATGCTGAGATGATTTTGTGAATGGTTGCCGATAATATGCCCGTCCTGTATCATGCGCTGCACGACATCCGGCGCCTGCTTTAGATATCCGCCGGTAATAAAGAAAGCGGCCTTGACGTTGTTGGCTTTTAATACGTCAAGAATGATGGGTGTATAACCGTTCTCATAACCACAGTCGAATGTCAGATAGATATTTTTTCCGGGAGCCTCGTTTTCGTAAATGGCATGATATTGATGCAGCAGGTCCTTGATGGGCTGCGATATATCTTGTTTGCGCCACGACCAGCCGAATGGAATGCTTGGTAAATTTGCAAGTTTCCTTTCTTCGGACGCTTTCTGCGGGTCGTCCTCCTGCGGATTCTTGGAATCCAGATTCTGCAGATAATAAGCAAAAGCATCAATGCCCTGAACGATCGCGTTTGCGATCTCGTCCTTTTGGCCGAGCATTTTTCTCAGATCGGATTCATTACTTGCAAAACCAAGTTCGATCAGTACCCCCGTATCCAATTCTCGCAGAACTTTGTAATCGCGTTCAATGATACCGGTAATATTCTGTCCCTGTCCGTGCATCTGCATGATCTGGCCGAGCGTTCCGCGGATGAATTCCGCCAATTTCCTGCTTCGGTAATTATGATTTTCTTTAATGTAGATCTCCGTTCCGTTCACGGACCGATCGTCGTAATTATTCCAGTGCAGGCTGACGAACAATACTTTTTTCTTGGCTTCGATACCGAAATTCCTGGCGCGGGCGGCACGGGTGTGGATCGAGAGTGAGGAGTCATTGGCCGCCGGTTTGGTCAATTTCACGCCTTCGTAACCGGATTTGGTCAGCTTTTGTTCAATCAATTGAGCGTATTCCCATGCAATGTCTTTTTCAAAGTATTCCACGCCATCGAGCGTTGCGGAAAAACCTTTGTCGATATATTTGGTTCCGCCGTGGCCGGGATCGAGAACGATCACGTAATTATCGTTGATGAATTTATTCGGCAACTGCACGTCGCGACGAATGGTTCTGCGCGTCTCGAGCAGGATCTCCTGAATGGCGCCCGTTGTACTGTCGCTATTTTTTTTAACAAGCGTATCCTGCGTGGAGACGGTATCCTTTTTGACTGTCGGGAACCGATTGTTTTCCGGCAAGATAAAAAGCGTTGACGAATAGGAGTCTAAGATAAGCAGGATCAGAAAAAAAAGATTGGTAACAGAAAATAACTGGATCATTTTGTTTTTCGTTTTTTATGTATAAGTTGCAATGTGTAAAAAGTTCGTAAACTTAATTCATATCCTTTAGCAAATCAACCGGTTTTTGGATATTTATTAAGAATTAATAATGATTTATATATGATCTCATATGGTAATTCAGATTTTAAGGAGTTTCTATGGTCAAATCTGCAACAAAAAACGAAATGCTTCACCGATGGGAAAGTTTTCAGAAGTTCCCTTTCGGTAAACGCTTGTTTGATCTCGTGATAAAAATATACATCCCTTATACGGGAAGTATGTCGGCCCATGTGCAGGAATTAAGATACGGTTATGCGAGAGTCTGCTTACACGAACATAGAAAGGTGAGGAATCACCTGCGATCCGTTCATGCTATTGCCTTAGCTAATCTCGTGGAATACACGGGCAATCTTGCGCTGGTATGTGGTATGCCCGACGATGCACGGTTCATTCCAAAGAATATTTCGATCAATTATATCAAAAAAGCGAGGGGATTACTGACCGGAGAATGTTTTGCGCCGAAAGTTGAAAGCAATGAAAAACGAGAATACACCGTCGACGTGACCATCAAAGACGCGCAAGGCGATGTGGTGGTTGAAGGAAAATTATTAACCCTGGTCGGACCGAAAAAATAATGGCCGCAACAACACGAGAAAAGCACAGAATTAAATTAGAAGCGATCAGTTCGAGTAAGCGTTTCGAAGCGAAGCAAGAAACGCTGTATCGAGAACTGGATATCGCAAGATTTTTACTTCTCGTTACGCGTCCGAAGTGACTATGTATGATCAGTGAAGGTCCGCTTCATCTGTTTTATTCGTGTTCTATTCTTAACCTGAAAACAATATGACACTCAAAACAACATTTACACAGCAAGCAGGCGTTGAATTCCCGATTATCTGCGGCGCGATGTTCCCGTGCAGCAACCCGGAATTGGTCGCTGCTGTTTCCGAGGCAGGGGGATTGGGCATCATTCAGCCATTGTCACTGACCTATGTACATAGATTTGAATACCGTGAAGGCCTGCGATACATCCGGAAATTAACGAAAAAACCTGTTGCGCTGAATGCAACCGTAGAAAGATCATCGAAGATCTACGAAGAACGAATGCGCAAATGGATCGATATCGGGATCGAAGAAGGGATACGTTTCTTTGATACTTCGCTGGGCAACCCGAAATGGATCGTGGACAAAGCGCACGCCGTCGGCGGTTTTGTTTATCACAAGGTGACCGAACGTAAATGGGCCCTTAAGGCCGTAGAAGCCGGTGTTGACGGGCTCATTGCTGTGAATGACCGCGCCGGCGGCCATGCGGGAAATCGTGATCTGCGCAAGCTATTGGATGAGATACGTGACCTGGGTTTACCTGTGATCTGCGGCGGCGGCATCGGCGATGAAAATGACTTTATCGAAGCGCTGAAGCTGGGTTATACCGGCGTGATGATGGCCACCCGTTTCATTGCATCGGATGAATGTACCGCGCATACCGATTATAAAAAAGCCATTGTCGATGCCGGTGAAACCGATATCGTTCATACCGAACGTGTGACCGGAGTGCCGCTATCGGTTATACGAACCGAATACGTTGACCGAGTCGGCATCAAAGCAAGCTGGATAGCACGTGCGATGTTAAAGCACAGGCAATTAAAAAAGATCATGCGTATGATCTATGCGCTTCGCTCGCTGAGGCAACTGAAAAAATCTTCGCTGAATGGAAAAATGTCATCAAAGGATGATTATCAGGCGGGAAAGAGTGTGCATGGAATTCATGCTATAGAAAGAACGGAAGATATAATAAGGCGATTTGTCCGGAAAGCGATTGAGACGAGCTGAAGGCTTAATTAAAACGAATACCTCTTTCATTAAAAACCACGAGCCCAAACCTTGTTCCGATCCATTTATTGTTCCTTTGGTCAACATGTATCGCGCTGATCTGATCCGTCGTTAATATCGAATTGGTCATATCGTATACGTTCCAGTTCTTTCCGTCAAATTCGGCTACGCCTCCTTCATAAGTGCCAAGCCACACATCCCCTTGTTCATCGAAAGCCAGGTTAGTCACATCGCTGTTCGGAAGACCGGAATTTAAAGTGCTGTAATTTTTCCAGGTTGTTCCGTTTACCCGGTCCAGCCCGCCGCCTTCGCCGATCCACACAAGGTCATCGGCGTCTATGGCAATATCAAATATGAAAGGGCTTCGCATCACCGTGTTGGCGGTGTCATACAAAGTCCATTTTGAGCCATCGAACACGCCAACACCTTTGCCCCATGTTCCCACCCAGACAGCGCCGTTCGTTGTGACGGCAACCGAAGTAATGGTGTTAGATGGTATCAAAGAATTGTCGGTATTAAAAACAGTAAAATCTATTCCATCGAACTTCACCAACCCGGCAGGCGTTCCTATCCAAAGATTTTTTTGTGAGTCAAAGGATGCACCGGCAATTGAATTACTTGGGATATTTGAATTTTCATTGTTATAAGTGGTCCAATGCGTTCCATCGAATTTGACCAGGCCGCTTGAAGTCCCTATCCAAATGTGTTGACTGTCATCTATTGCAAGAGGTACTGCATGATTTGTCGGCAAACCCGAGTTTTGACTGTCGAATAAAGCTGTATCGGCCGTAGCTTTATCGAAACGAATCAGTCCGTAATCCGTTCCGATCCATATTTTGTCAGCTTGTTCCAATATCGAGAATATTTTGAGTGGCTGAAGTATATTACGCCATTCAGGATTATCCGTTTCGGAAGACCGGCATCCGCCAATTAACATGAATAGCGCTAACAACAAAACGGATTTGTTCATATGATCGAGTTTCATTTGTCTGATAGAATAGTTACGGGGATCGGACTGGAAAGTTGCTCAAAAAAATCTAACCAACATACTCGTGGTGCGCCGCTGATTCACACGCTTTTGAACATGACCGCCGATGTTCCTTCTCGCATGTATCACAGCAGAAAAAACGCGAGTGGCAATCGAGGTGTGCGCAATTAACAAAACGGTCCGTTTGTACTCCACAGTATTTGCAAATCGAAATGAGCGTTTCTTCTTCAGTATAATTGGCGCGGACGGCAATGCGTTCGTCGAACACATAACATTTCCCGTCAAATAAGCGTCCCTTGGTTTCAGGGTCTTTCGAATAATTGATGATGCCCCCATGGAGCTGATACACATTCCGGAAACCTTCTTTTAAAAGGAATCCTGAAAATTTTTCACATCGGATACCGCCGGTGCAATAGGTGAGGATTTTCCTGTTCTTTTTATCTGCCAAGTTTTGCTTTACCCAACTTGGGAATTCCTTGAAAGTTTCCACATTTGGGCGCAGGGCATTTCTGAAATGTCCCATGTCGTATTCATAATCATTACGGGCGTCAATGATGATGGCTTCATTATCCTGCAGGCTTTTATAAAAGTCCTTTGGTTCAAGATATTGTCCAGTCAATGCGTTGGGGTCGATGCCATCCAATCCGAATGTAACGATCTCCCTGCGTGCTTTGACGGATAACCTTTTAAATGCGTGGCCGTCGGCATCGTCCTGTTTGAATACCATATCGGCAAACCGAGGGTCGTTGTGCATTGCTGATTTGTAGGCTTCCGTGTTATTGACTAAACCCGAAACCGTTCCATTGATACCTTCTTCTGCAATGATAATACGTCCGAGTAGATTCAAAGAACGACAAAAATCCAAATGCTCTTTTGCAAAAACATCCGGAGTTTCGATCGGAACAAATTTATAGTACAGCAGTATCTTGTGAGAATTCATTCAAAAGTTATTTTTTATAGGCTTTAATGATCTTCTGCGTTTCAATCGGACGGTCGGAACCGTCGGTCTTGACGTTTTCAATTTTCTGAACGATGTCATAGCCGGTTACTACTTCGCCGAAAATAGTGTGTTTGTTGTTGAGCCATGTTGCAGGTACGGTGGTGATGAAAAATTGGCTTCCGTTGGTTTTCGGCCCCGCATTGGCCATTGCTAAAAGGCCTTTTCGATTGAAGGTCTCGGAAGGGCTGAATTCATCCTCAAAAGTTTTTCCCCAGACGGATTGGCCGCCGCGGCCGGTACCCGTCGGATCGCCGCCTTGGATCATAAAATTCTTGATGATTCGGTGAAAAATGATCCCGTCATAGTATCCTTTTTCAACCAGCTTTTCAAAATTTTCGCTGGCTTTCGGGGCGATTTCCGGTTTGAGTTGAACTTCAATATTGCCTTGTGTGGTTTCCAATACGATGACCGTTGACATGATAACTCCTTTTTTTTGATTTAAACGGATGCAATATACACGTTATTGGGTATTCGCAAAAGTGTTTTCTTAAAAATCTTCATCGGTTTCTCTTTTAAATCATGCAACCTTTTATCAAATGTCACGTTTTATATTCAAGCATTTAAAAAGGAGCCATGTTATATGGAAGAGAACCCTACAGTTCCTGAGACGCCGAAAAAGCTTTATAAATCACGACATGACAGAATGATCGACGGCGTATGCGGAGGTCTTGCCGAATATTTCGGAATGAGTTCAACGCTGGTCAGGATCTTGTTTGTATTGTTCGGTTTTTTTGGCGGTACCGGCATCATTGCGTATATTACAGCCATGATACTTGTTCCGGTTAATCCCGATCACCTTCGTTCGCCTGAATATTCCGAACAAGAGGCAAATATTATTCAACACAAGAGAAATATAAATTACAGCCTTTTCTGGGGGATCGTATTAATATTTTTCGGCGTGATTTTATTTTTGGATGAACTGCATTTTCTGGAATTCCGCCGTTTCTGGCGGTATTTTGATTGGGATTTTGCGGTACCGCTTGTATTGATTGCGATCGGTCTGTTTCTGATCTTCTCAAGAACCAGGCTGAACGGTTTGGAAACCAAACTGAAAGAAGCGGGTTCAAAATCTGATTTCAAACGCAATTCACGCGATAAAAAGATATGGGGAGTCTGTTCGGGTATAGCAGCTTATGCTAATATGGACGTATCGATCATTCGCATTCTTTGGGTGATCCTGACCTTTCTGACTTTCCCAATTGGCATTATAGCGTATCTGCTTATTGCTATTCTGACGCCCGATGAAGAAAACCATAAAGTTTTCGGATCAAAAACCGTTCAACCTTAGAGGTCTAATTATGGATATCAACGCAAGTAATTCTGCAGCCGAAAGTACGGAAGTTCCCACTGAAGAAAAAAAAGCGGTTGAGAAGAATCCTTACAAATACCTCATGCTGGGAATTTGGCTGGTCGCTTTGGGTACCTTATGGCTTTTATGGAATGTACGCGCAATTAACTGGGCATGGATCGAACGGTATGGATTCATTGTGTTCGGCGTATTTCTGTTAGCAAAAACCGTTATTTTAAAAAGGTTTCATTTATTCTGGGGTGGAACGCTTTTATTGATCGGCTGTTTTCATATCTATCTCGATCAGGCGGGTGATTTCAGGATGCGCGAACTATGGCCTATGTACTTATTAATTGCGGGCATGATGTTCATGGCAAATTTTATCATCGATCTCAAACGGTGGTTCTCGCTGGTGGCGGGGATGTTTCTCCTTGTTTTCGGCGGCGCGTATATTTCACGTACGTATTTTATGATGCCGTACGAGGTCATTATGTGGATCAAACTTTATTGGCCATTGACTTTTGTTGCAGCCGGCCTTATACTTGTGGCAATTGCTATAATCAAGAGCCGTAAATAAGAAAAAAAATGATCCTGGAATTGACCGGTAAACAAAAACGATTTCTGCAAGCATTGGGGAACAGCATCAAGCCGATCATTTCGGTAGGGAAATCCGGAGTAACCGATAACACACTGGTCTCAGTGAAAAATGCTTTTAATACGAAAGAATTGATCAAGATTAAGATTCAGGATGGATGCGAAGAAGACAAAGAAGATGTTGCAGTGAAGATCCACCGGGGAGCGGAGGCGGCACTGGTTCAGATCATCGGGAGAACCGTGTTACTTTACAAGCCCAACAAAGATCATCCAAAGATCGAACTTCCTTAGTATCAGCCTTCCAATAATTTTTCCTCATCGTTGATGATATGCATGACATCCGCGCCGGACTTTGATTCGATCAGCTTTTTTCTGAAGGTCGATTGATTCAATAAACGCGAGATGCGGGATAACATTTTAATGTGTACGCTTGACGATTTTTCCGGGCCGACCAGCATGAATACGATACGTACCGGCTTGCCGTCCAACGCATCAAAATTTACATCTTGCGGCGTGATGCCCAGCGCTACCACCAACTCCTGAACGCCCTGCGATTTGCCGTGAGGTATCGCGACGCTGTTTCCGATGCCTGTACTCATCATTTGTTCCCGTTCCAACACCGCATTCAATACTTTTTCCCTGTCGAGGATTTTTCCCGACGCAGTAAGGACATCAATCATTTCTGTAATGATCTCTTTTTTGTCGAATCGTTGAAGCGGTATCTTTATTAGGCTTTCGTTGAGAACGTCACCGAGTTTCATGGGGAATTCCTTTATGGTTCATCGAAATGACTCAGAGATTTGAATGAAAGGACCCGTTCATGGATTTCATCCGAAGTGAGGTCCTTGAGCGCATTCAGGCTGAAATCCTGCACACAGAATGAGGCCATTGCGCTGCCGTAAACAACGGCACGCTTGAGATTGGCGTCATTCAGATCGTTGGTTTTAGCAAGATATCCTACAAATCCTCCGGCGAAGGTATCTCCGGCACCCGTCGGGTCATACACTTCTTCCAGAGGGTAAGCGGGAACAACAAAATGCGAATCTTTTGTAAGCAGCGCGGCGCCATACTCGCCTTTTTTGATCACAATGACCTTAGGACCCATTTCAAAGATGATCTTCGCCGCCTTGATCAGATTGGTGTGATGAGCCAACTGTCGTGCTTCGGCATCATTGAGAATAAATATATCTACACGTTCTAGGACCTTTCGTAAAGCTTTCTGGCTGCCTTCAATCCAGAAATTCATTGTATCCAACGCCACCATTTTAGGCGAATGAACCTGCTCTAAAACGCTGAATTGTAATTCAGGGGCAATGTTACCTAAGAAAACGAATTGGGCATCTTTGTATTTTTCGGGTATGATTGGTTTAAAATTTTGAAACACATTGAGATGCGTATAGATCGTATCGCGCTGATTAAGATCGTAATTATACCGCCCGGCCCAACGAAAAGTCTCGCCGTTTTCTACTTGTAAACCGGTAAAATCAACATTCCGTGATTTGAGGAACTCAATCTCATGCATGGGATAATCAGTGCCAACCACAGCAACCAGATTAACGGGTGAAAAATAACTTGCGGATGCGCTAAAGTAAGTGGCGGAACCTCCGACGGCATCGTCGACTTTGCCGTACGGCGTTTCAACAGAATCCAGAGCGACTGAACCAACGACTAATATTGACAATTTTACTCCGTAAAAAATTAGTGAAATTGTTCTTTAAAATCGGCGAGCAATGTAACACATCATTGCCCTAAAAGTCAACTTTTTTTAGCGGTTTTCAACTTCTTCGTCCCGTTCCATGTAGGTCGGGGCTGAAATTCCCAGGAGGTCAAGCCCTTTTGCGATCACAGCTTTGGTTATCTGACAGAGGGCGAGACGCGCGAGAGTCAGATCGCGGTTGCCGGTGATGACCCGGAGTGCCTCATTTTTCTTTCCGGCGGTCTGGTATCGGTGGTACAGGCCTGCTGTTTCTTCCAAATAAGTTGTAAGAGGGTGAACTTCGAGAATTTCTGCGAGACGATGCGTTAGCTCAGGAAATTCCAACAATTTCTGAATGATATCTTTTTCTTCCGGTGATTTTAGTAACGTCAGGTCTGCGTTCATTGTATCGTCAAGGTTAAATCCTTTTGACGCCGCCTTGGATTCGATCGAACAAACGCGGGCATGTGCGTTTTGAACATAGAACACCGGGTTCTCCATCGTTTCCTTTACGGCAAGCTCAAGATCGAAGTTCAAATGCGAGTTGTGACTCCGCATAACAAGGAAATAACGAAACACATCTGATCCGAGCGCATCCAACAATTCTTCAATAGTTACATAATTCGCTTTACGTTTGGACATCTTAAGGACTTCGCCTTCTTTGACCAGCGTCACGAACTGGTGGATCAGAACGCGCACATGCGAGGTGTCATAACCGAGCGCATTGAGTCCCGCAAGAACGTCGGGGTATTCAGCGATGTGATCCGCTCCGAAAATGTCGATGATGAAATCAAAACCGCGTTCGAATTTCTTGACGTGATAGGCCATGTCCGGCAGCCGGTAAGTTGGTTCTCCGGATGCTTTCAAAATGACTTTATCATTCTCTGCTTTAGGACCGTGGTTATATTGAAAAGTGGAGGTACGAAGCCAGACAGCGCCTTCCTTTTCATAGATAAGGTCTTTTTCTTTAAAAGCCTTTACAAGACGTTCGATATCGCCGTTTTTATAAAGTGAATCCTCATTGAAATAGACGTCAAACTCCAGGTCCATGCGTTTGAGGACTTTCTTGATCTCTCCAAAAAGGATGTCTTCGGCAACATTTTTGAAAGGAGTAAAGTCGGAATTCCGCCACGCATCTTTCTGTTCATCAAAAATCTTCTGTGCGATATCTTTGATATATTCGCCTTCATAATGTTTTTCAGGAAAAGTAACGGTCTCGCCTAATAATTCCAGATAACGTAAACGTACGGATTCGCCAAGTTTTTTCATCTGTGCACCGGCATTATTAAAATAGTACTCGCGCGTGACGCTGAATCCTGCATTCTGAAGTATTCTGGCGATCGCATCGCCGAGAACTGCCTGTCTGCCATGGCCTATACTTAAAGGTCCTGTGGGGTTTGCGCTGACGAACTCGACATTGACTTTTTTGGAGTGCCCGATAGCGTGAGAACCGAAGTTGGCCAGGTTTTGCTGAATATCACGTAATTGTGCATAGAGATAATTCGTGCTGAAGAAAAAATTGATAAAGCCGCCGCCAGCCACTTCAACTTTAGTGATTAAACTTGTATCCGTGATTAAAGCGGAAGTGATCTGCTGGGCCAGTTCGCGCGGGTTCACTTTTTGCGTTTTAGCCAGGGTCATTGGCAGATTAGTAGCAAGATTACCAAATTTTTCATCTTTGGTACGCGTAAAGATGATGTCTCCGGAATAGTCAATGTTCAAATATTGCAAAGCTACTCGTAGACGATCGGTCAGATATGATTTCATGCAGATATAGAGTTCTTCGTTAGGGCTTATGAAACAATTTTATTTTTTAAACAGGCTTCAATGAACATGTCAATATCACCGCCAAGTACGGCCTGCGTATTGCTTGTCTCCATCTCGGTACGATGGTCTTTTACGAGATTATACGGATGTAATACGTAGGATCGGATTTGATTTCCCCAGGCAATGTCTGATTTTGTTGCTTCGATCTTGTCAAGCTTTTCCTGTTCATTCCGTTTTTGCAACTGATATAATTTAGAAATAAGCAGTTTCATCGCAATTTCGCGGTTTTTGAATTGTGATCGTTCGCTCTGGCAGGCCACAACAATCCCGGTGGGAATATGGGTAAAACGAACTGCAGTCTCGACTTTGTTAACGTTTTGTCCGCCTTTCCCGCCTGACCTGTAAGTATCAACTTTCAGGTCCGACGGATTGATCTCAATCTTTGCTTCGACCTCATCCAATTCCGGCATGGCGAATACGGAGGCAAAAGACGTGTGTCGCCGTGCGTTAGAGTCGAAAGGCGAGATTCTTACCAGACGATGAACTCCGCTTTCACATTTTAAGAGACCATATGCAAATTCACCGGTAAATTCCATGGTAACGCTTTTAATACCTGCCCCTTCGCCGTCAAGAATATCGAGTATTTGTACGTGCATTCCTCGGTTAACGCCCCAGCGCTGATACATGCGCATGAGCATTTCGGCCCAATCCTGGGATTCCGTTCCTCCGGCTCCGGGATGAATGGTAAGCACCGCTGTTTTGGTATCTTCCGGGTTCGTGAAATAGGCGCGAAGCTCTAGTTTCGATAACTCCTTGCCGAGTTCAGTCAACTCGGAATCAATGGATTTTAGAGTGGCCTCATCGTTTTCTTCTTCGGCAATTTCGAGAAGCATGTGAAGGTCTTCGCACTGCACGTCAAGTTTTTTCCAACCTTCAACCCAGGATTTTTCTGATGAAATCTCCTGCATGATCTGTTGTGCTCGCTGGTTATTATTCCAGAAATCGGCGACGGTGGTTTGGGCTTCTAAATTGGATATTTTTTCTTCTCTTTGAGCGAGGTCAAAGAAACCTCCGAAGGTCGGAGAGTTTTTCGCGGGCTTGTTCCAGTCGTGCAGTGATGTTGGAGATTTCGATCATTTTGTTGTAAGGTTTATGTTTTGTTTTGCGCGGGTGAAAGTATCAAAATATTCTTCAAAAGTCAAAAAAAATCAAAGATTCATAGGCTAATGCCTGGATATGGAATGGTTTCTTCTAACGTTGTTCTAAAATGTATTTTAAAGTACAAAAGATTTTATTGGACATGCTCACACTTATTGAGCCCTTTGAAAAGTTCTTAGGTTACCTTGTTCAAGATAGGGGAAAGATCTATATCTCGCCTTTGAGCGATTTGGTAATGACTTCGGCTTTGGAATGTACGTGCAGTTTTCGGTAGATATTCTTGATGTGTGAGCGAACGGTCTCGATCGTAATGTCTAGGCGGTCGGCTATCATTTTGTAACTGAGCCCGTCCACCAGGCCGACCACGACTTCACGTTCCTTATCGGACAGAGGAGAAACATGTGCCGGTTTGGCTCTCGGATTAAAATGCTGGATCACTTTACGTGCGATCTGCGGCGACATCGGCGCGCCGCCCGCATACAGGTCCATGATCGCGCGGCTGATCTCGGAAAACGGTGTGTTTTTCAGAAGATAACCCGAGGCCCCGTTACACAACGCCTCGAAAATTCTGTTGGGATCGTCATGAACCGTGAACATTATGATGTCGCAATCGGGATAAAGTTCTTTGACGAGCTTAATGCCGTTGAGCCCTGACATACCCGGAAGGCCGATGTCGAGGAGCAGTACATCCGGGATCTTTTTCTTCTTTAACTCATCAAGCGCTTTTTCCATGGAACCGGCACTGAATTGCAGATCGAACCGATCCTGATTTTTGAGGTAATCAGAAACATTGCCGCGAATTTCCGCATCGTCTTCGACAATGGCGGTACGTATAGGGGTATTTTTACTTTTCATAATAGTTTAATGTAATTCTCTGTCCGGTATCATACAATCCCATATCAATGGGGCTTCAGCTGATCGGGCAACGTAATTCCATGATACAGCCGTTATCGTTTTTCCATGAAATGCTTGCGTTAATTCTTTCTCCGCGTAATCGCATATTACGCAACCCGTTACCTTGTTCACGAGTTTTTTCAGGCAAGCCGCGTCCGTTGTCCCGGATCGTGATAGTGAGTTCTCCTCCGGTCTGTTCGAAAACGAGGGAGACCATATTGGCGCCGGAATGTTTTGCAATATTGTTGAGTGCTTCCTTGCAGATAAGATAAAGATTCTGCCGGATATCCACTTGTAGGGCCTTGTCGTCTTGTAAGCCGCGCGGTTCCAGTGTGAACGCGATCTCTTTGGCAGATAAAACCTGATAAGCCGTATCCTGTAATCGCGCGACGAGGTCGCCCAGTGAATCGTTTCGGGCATCAATGGACCATATTACATCACTGAAGGTGCGGATCACTTCACGGCTGAGTTCTCCGATTCGCCCTGCCTGGGATTTTATTTTTTCACCGTCACTGGAATTCTGTATCATTTCCGATCCCACGGCAATACGGGTGAGCGTGGCGCCGATATCGTCGTGGAGGTCGCTGGCGATGCGCGTGCGCATGCGTTCGATCGCGAGAAGCCTTTCCACGCGGATACGGTAGACGGTGAACATAAGCCCGATCAATGCCGATGCGGCGAGCAAACGGAACCACCATGTTTGCCACCAGGGAGGAAGAATGCGGACGTTGATCACAACGCCTTCCGGATTCCAAACGCCGTCGCTATTGGCTGCCGTTACGTGGAAGCGGTAATTACCCGGATCAAGATTGGTATACGTTGCGTAACGGCGGTTCCCGCTCGCGATCCAGTCCGGATCGAATCCTTCGAGACGATAACGGTATTGGTTTTTCGCTACATTGTGGTAATTGAGCGTGGAGAATTCAAATCCGAAAAAATTATCCGCATAAGAGAGTTCGATCTCAGACAATTTGTTCAAGGCGCGGTCTTTCAATACAGGCTGATCGAATTTTCTGAACGTGGAGAGTATGACCGGCGGCGGATCGTTCTCCGGAACTACGTTCTTGGGATCAAACGCGGTGAAACCATTGATACCGCCAAAGTACATATGCCCGCTGCGTCCCTGTGCGAACACCGCGCCGTTGAATTCATTGCTTTGCAGCCCGTCGTCCTCGAAATAATTCGTGAATCGTTCTGTTCGGGGATCCAGTTTGCTCAAGCCCCGGCTCGTACTCATCCAAAGATTACCGGAACCGTCCTCGCAAATGCCGTAGATCTCATTGCTCGGCAAGCCTTCGCGTACCGTGAATACCGTGAAGCGGCCGGTTGTTTTGTCCATTCGGTTGAGGCCGATATGCGTGCCGACCCACAACGTCCCATCGGTGGCTTCATGAATGACCCATACCCTGTTTTCGCTGAGGGAACCTTCTGTTTCCGGATCATGCGCGTGATGAGTGAAGATGCCGGTTACCTGATCAAACTTATCGATGCCGCCGTACGTGCCAATCCACATAGTTCCCTGCCGGTCTTCAGTGATAAAACGCACGCGGTCATGGCTGATGCTTTTTGGGTTATTAGGATCGGTTTTATATCTGGTAAACCTGTTGGTACGTGGATCAAACCGGTTAAGGCCGCCGTTCGTGCAGATCCATAGGCTGCGTTCACCGGCATGCTTACTCTCATAAATATAAGAAACGAAATCGTGGCTTAAACTGGAGGAATCTTTATCATTATTTTGGAAATGGGTCATCCTTTTATTACGCGGATCAAAACGATATAACCCCGCGCCGTCCGTTCCGAACCACATGTTACCGTCGGTATCTTCAGTGACAGCCTGAACACGCGTACCTTTGATCTTAAGAGAGCTCTCATTGCCGTTCTCGTTGTCAATGGATAAGATGCGTTTGCCGCCGGAACTCAAAACGTCGATCCCTTTGCGGTGTCCGGCCCATATATTTCCGCTATGATCTTCATACAGAGACCACATTTCATTGTGACGGATAGAATTAGGATCTGAAGCGATGTTATGGTAGTGATTGAATTTTTCTTTGGAACGATTGATACGGTTAACGCCGCCGCCGAAACTGCCGATCCAGATATTATCCTGCCGGTCGTTGTACAATGCCCATACCTGATTGTGGCCGATACTACGGGGGTTGCCATCCTCGTGCTGAAAGACGGTACATTCGCCGGTCTGTTTATTCATGCGGGCAAGGCCTTGATTGGTGCCAACCCAGAGGAATTCATTATGGATGCGGCTGTCGTCGCAGGATGCCCAGACCTTTTGATGAGGAAGGGACTTAGTATTGGCCGCGTCGTGGCGATAGACTTTGAATTGCAGGCCTTTCGGATCGCAGCGCGTCAGGCCGCCGGTAGAGGATATCCATAATAGCCCGTCGCGATCTTTGAAAATATGCCAGATCTCATTGTGGCTGATAGAATTGGCGCTTTTCGGATCTGCAAAAAAATTGGTAAAGGCCATTTTTAGTATATCAAGCCGCGCGAGCCCGCTGCGTGTACCGGCCCAGATGTTGCCGAGTTCATCGCCGCTGAGGGCGTAGATTCGGTCATTGCACAACGAGGTTGAATCGCCGGTTTTATTCATAAAACGTGTGAATGTACCTGCGGCCATATCCATCCGGTTCAGCCCGCCGCGGTCGGTACCGATCCATAGCGTTTTCGGATCAGAGGGAGAGATGTAAAGCGTGGTTACGAAATCACTGCTGATCGATACCGGATTCTTCGGATCGTGGCGGTAGTGGATGAATTGTCCTGTACGCCGGTCAAAGCGGTTCAGTCCGCCTCCGAAACAGGCGATCCACATGATCCCATCATTGTCCTCGATCATGGTGTAGACCAGTTGATCGGAGAGGGAATTGGAATCAAAAAGAGAATGGGTGTAATGGGTGAACTGATATCCGTCGAATTGATTGAGGCCGTTCTCCGTGGCGAACCATAGATATCCTTCGCGGTCCTGCATCATGGCAAATACGCTGACCTGAGATAGTCCGTGCGCAGTCGTCCATTGGTCAAATTCGAGGGTAGTTTGAGCAAACGCGGCCGTTCTTGAAAAAAGAAGAAAGACGAATGCCACGAACGATTTGAAGAAAATCCGAATCACAGTGTAGGGTTCGATGTGTAAATGATAAAGAATTGAATAAGCGTATTAAGGTAAGAAGTCATGCGGGTTAATTACAAGAGAAAATTCATACTGGCGACTCTCAAAAAATTCTGATGAATATTTGATGGGCTGAAGCCCGGATTTTTTCATCCTTGCCCCACGCTTAAGCGTGGGGCAATTGGAAAACTAATAAAAACAGGCTTTAGCCTCATTCAAAATATTTCTATCATATAGTTGATACAAAATTTTCGAGAATTGTTTGAAGACTCATAGAAACCTGTTTATCATATTTGCGTAACTATCGAACCAAATTAACAAAAGGGTAAACCTATGACTCCATCAACCATCATCACCTGCATCTGGCATGGCACGACGGCGCTTGGGAAAGCGGATGCGTATCTTGAATTTCTATTGGATAAAGGCACTGCGGATTATAAAAAAACGCCGGGAAATCTCAGCATCCGTGTCTGGCGACGTCTTGAAAAAGACAAAGCGCATTTCTGGACAGTGACCGCCTGGAAGGATCTGGAAAGCGTGAAGGCGTTTGCCGGTGAGAATTACGAGAAGGCCGTGTATTATCCGGAGGACGATGAATTCTTATTGGAATTTGAACCCGGCGTAATCCATTGCGAAACCTATGAGGTCAAATAAGATCATGGCAGCGGTACAAAGGGTTTTGTAATCGAAGAAAAGAAGATTTTTTTTACTTCGTAAGCCGATCGGGCCGCTTCTTCAAGAGCGCAGGTTTCCAGAACCTGCCGGCTGCCGACGTCGTCCAGTGTGAAAGCGTGCGGTCCTGTCAGCTTGAATTGTATCCGGTGATAATTCTCTCCGCAGATCAACTTGACGATGTTATTGGAGCTTTCCGACTGCACCTGCATCGACAGATCGATCATCGCATTGTACATGCCTACCAGTCCGTAACCCATAGTTGGTTTTATCTTCTGAAAACCTTTGGTGCCTGTTCCAATCGAAAGGATCAAGATATTTTCTACCGGAATGCCCATGTGCAACGCTTCGGTGAGGCCGGCCACGCTCGGATTATTCGCCCACAAGCCGCCGTCCACATTGGTTCGATCGGCGTCAACTTCAAATGGCGAAAAGAACACCGGTGCCGCAGCGGTCGAAGCAGCGACCTTCCACGCGGGAAGTTCCTGATCGCGCACGAATTCTTCACGGTGCCGTGTTTTGTATACTTTTGCTCTTCCCTCTGCGAGGTCAACGTAGGGAATGCAAACACGCCGCCGTGCGTCGTGAAGAATGGCCGTTTCGCCGATCATCGACTTGATCTCCTGGATCAGAACTTCAGTTTTGTACTTAGGTTTAAAATAACCCCAGGATTGTCTTTTGAAAAGGCGCCTGGAGCCATCGCGCAGGACCTTGATGATATGTTCGATCGGAACGCCAAGCGCAATGGCCAGTCCGATGACGCCGCCGGTCGAAGTGCCGGCGATCATATCAAAATATTCGTACAGCGGGCGATCGATCGTTTTCTGAATCTGCTCCAGATAAATGGCCGGGCAAATGCCCCGGATGCCGCCGCCGTCGATGGATAGGATCTTGAATTCTTTGGGCATGATGTAATTCCCGTTCAGGAAAAAGGTTCAATCTATATCTGCAATTTCCGGCTTTTGGGGTTAAGGGTCAAGGGGGAAAAATTGTTTCTATATTGATAAAGATGCCGAGGAGATATCATCCAAGTAAATTCTCTTCGAATATAAAAATATCCGCGGCTTGCTTGACTTTTCATCGATCCTGCCGTACTTTTGGAAAAGAAAGTTTTCAGTTCACTTAAGAGTTCATGATCGAATCACATTCTGCCGTTCCACTGATCCGCGTTCAGAACCTGCAAAAATATTACGAATCGTCGCAAGGATTTTTCGGCAGGAAAGTTCATGCGGTGAAAGCGGTGGACGGCGTGTCCTTTGACATTCGGGCGTCCGAAACGCTGGGTCTGGTTGGCGAGTCAGGATGCGGCAAAAGCACAACAGGAAGATGTTTGCTTCGGCTGGTTGAACCCACCGCCGGCCAGGTACTTTATGCCGGTACGGACATAACCGGCTTACCCCATCGAGAGATTCGTCCTTACCGCCGGCACTTACAGATCGTGTTTCAGGACCCTTTCAGTTCTCTCAACCCGAGGTTAAATGTGGATACCATGCTGCGGGAAATACTGGTGTTTCACCGCCTGGCGGAAGGCGATGAGGTTGACAGCCGAATTAAAGAACTATTGGATATGGTTGGACTCTCGCCGGCGAACCGGTATAAATATCCGCATGAATTTTCAGGCGGACAGCGTCAGCGGATCGGCATTGCACGGGCGCTCGCGGTGGAACCGAAATTCATCGTCTGCGACGAACCTGTTTCCGCACTCGACGTGTCGATACAGGCGCAGATAGTAAATCTTTTGACCGACCTTCAGAAACAGCTTTCGCTGACGTATTTATTCATTGCGCACGATCTTTCGGTCGTGCGTCATATTTCGAACCGGGTAGCGGTGATGTATCTCGGGCGGATAGTTGAATTAGCTGATAAAGAGATATTATATGTGAAGCCGCTGCATCCATATACGCAGGCCTTGTTGTCGGCAGTACCTGTACCGGATCCGGATTCAAGAAAAGAACGGATGTTACTCAAAGGTGAAGTTCAAAAAGCGTCGGCCGCACATCAGGGTTGCGCATTTCAATCGCGATGCCCGCTGGTGAAACCGGAATGCCGTGAGGTTCGGCCTGAATTGAAAGAGATCAGTAAGGATCACTTTGTCAGCTGCCATCTGGCAGTTTAGAAAACAGTCAAGGATCTACATAGTATCAAAAACGGAGAATGCGGTATGGAAGAAAAGCAGATCAATTTTACAGAAGAGGATGTCAATGAAGTAACGGTCATGCACATCAAAGATGCGCGCATGGACAGCCGGATATCCCACTTGTACAAACAGGAATTTTTAAAAATGAAGGACGCAGGTATTCATGAAGTCGTGGTCGATCTCTCGGCTGTGGATTTTATCGATAGTTCCGGCCTGGGGTCCCTTCTGCTCGGGCGGAGGATATTCAATGCCGAAGACGGGGACCTGCGTATCATCGGAGCGCACGAAAAAGTCTCCAAAATGTTTGAGATCGCCAAACTCGACCGGGTGTTCGAATTTTATGACGATCTGGATTCTGCCGTCCAGAGTTACCGTGAAGCCGACGCCTGACGCACGACTTCCTCTGACCCAATACCGGTTTTTGTACGTTGACTTTATTCGATTTTCTCTTTAATTTGCCCCATTCAAAATCATATCTCTCCCTCGGTTAAACTCATTATAACAGGTGGACAATGGAAGAAATCCTCAAGCGCTTAAGAAACGATACACCCGGTGTGAGCGCCGTCGCGTTGGTGAGCAACGACGGTCTCATCATCGCTTCCCTTCTTCCCGATAATATTGAAGATGAACGCGTCGCCGCGATCTCGGCGGCCTTGATCAATCAGGGCGAGACCAGCGCCGAGGACGCCATGCTTGGCGAAATGTCGCAGATCTCCATCCGTGGTAAGGAAGGTTTTATCATCATTACCCGCGCCGGCAAAGATACGCTGCTGACCGTTTTTACCACCACCAGTGCCAAGCTGGGGCTCGTCCTTTATGATATCAGCTGCGCCATGAAAGAACTCAAATCACACGTGAATTAGCGAAGGTAAGCCATGATCTCTCATAAAGAATTTTTTGATCAGACCATCACACACCTTGAAAAGATCGCTCCCGGAACATCCGTGGTGATCATTTCTTCCGATGGACTGGCCCTGCACTCCAATGTCAAAGACGATGATGCGGAGGCTCAGCTCGGTTCGTTTGCATCGGTATTTCTCGATCACGGGAAAAGGATCTTTTCGGTTCCGGCATCGACCTCGTCCGACGGCATGCGCGAAGATATACAAACTACGGTAACCGTTGGCGCCAAAAGGGTCTTTGTTCTGACGCAATTGCTCTCGGATGCCTTCTTGGTAGTTCTCGGCGAGGATAAGACCAAGACCAATGAATTTGTGAAAAAATCGCTGGAAGAATCCGACCGTCTGCAGGCCATGATAGCCAAAAAAGAGATCTACTTCTGAAGCTGCATAATTAAATCTAATCCATAACCTATCCCACGGACGCATGAAGTTTAATAACATTATCGAAGTTATCGGGCGAACGCCGCTAGTCAAACTGAACCGGGTTGGCGCACATCTGGCCTGTAATCTATATGCCAAATGTGAATTCCTTAATCCCGGCGGTTCACTCAAAGACCGCATCGGCAAATCCATGGTCGAAGCCGCGGAACGCGAGGGCCGAATCAAACCGGGCGATACGTTGATCGAACCGACCAGCGGCAATACCGGTATCGGAATAGCTTTAGCGGGTGCTGTTCGCGGCTACCGCGTGATCATTACGATGCCGGAAAAAATGAGCCGTGAAAAACAAGTTGTACTCGAAGCTTTAGGCGCGGAGATCATCCGAACCCCGACGGAAGCGTCGTTTGATTCTCCGGAAAGCCATATCAGCGTGGCGCGGCGCCTGCAGTCAGAACTGCCCAATGCGCATATTCTGGATCAATATTCCAACCCTAACAACCCGAACGTTCATTACAATGAAACGGCGCGGGAAATGATCGAGGATCTTAACGGGAAGATCGACATGGTCGTGATGGGCGCCGGCACCGGCGGTTCGATCACTGGAGTAGCAAAGAGATTGAAAGAACATAATCCTAAATGTATCGTGGTCGGCGCGGATCCGGTAGGTTCGATCCTCGGCGGAGGAACGGATGTCGGAACTTACAAAGTTGAAGGCATCGGGTATGATTTTGTTCCGGATGTGCTTGACAGGTCACTGATCGATGAATGGGTCAAAACGGAGGACCAGCCGTCGTTCTTATTATCGCGACGCCTGATACGCGAAGAAGGATTGCTTGTCGGCGGTTCCAGCGGATCGGCTTTATTCGCGGCTCTGCAGAAGGCGCCGAAATTGAAAGAGGGACAGAATTGTATTGTGGTTTTGCCCGACGGCGTGCGTAATTATATGACCAAGTTCGTGGACGACAAGTGGATGCGCGAGAATAAATTCTTTGAAACGAAACCTATTCAGGGAAAGGTCAAAGATATCCTCGATCAGTCCCAGCGTCCGCAGTTGGTCTGTTCCGATGATATGCAGACCGTGCAGAATGTGATTGCCGTTATGCGTCAAAAAGGGATCTCCCAATTACCCGTTACGTCCGGCGGCGTGCTGGTAGGTATTGTTTCGGAATCCGATCTCATCGAATATTTGAGTTCAGGCGCAGGCCAAAGCGCGGCTCTCATTTCAAAATGCATGAACCGCCAGGTGCCGATGGTCGGGCCGAATACACCGATCTCGACCCTGCAGGAAATATTTCGTCAGAGCGGGGCGGTGGTTGTGGTGGACGAACAACGTAAGCCGATCAGTATCATGACACGCATCGACCTTCTGGATTATTTGGCAGGAAAATAATTATTTATCAAAAGGAAATTGAAAAAATGGGTTTTTTGACAGATTCGATTCACGCAGGCCAGACAGCCGATCCAACAACCGGCGCCGTCATCACACCGATCTACCAGACCTCTACGTACGCTCAGGAGGAATTGGGCGTCAGCAAGGGTTTTGACTACGGACGAACGATTAACCCGACCCGTGTCGCGCTTGAAAATAATATCGCCGCGCTTGAGAAAGGCAAATTCGGTCTTGCATTCTCCAGCGGTATGTCGGCCATTCAGGCGGTTGCGGGATTATTGAGCGCCGGCGACCATGTGATCGTATCCGATAATGTGTACGGCGGCACGTTCCGTTTTTTTGATAAGATCATGCGCCGCTACGGCCTGACCTTTTCTTGGGTGGATACGTCGGATATGAAAAATATTAAGGCGGCGATCACCAAAGAAACAAAAATGATCTACGTCGAAACGCCGACCAATCCGATGCTGACCATCACGGACCTCAATGCCGTGACGGAAATTGGTAAAAAACATAAATTCATTACCGTTGTAGACAATACTTTCATGAGCCCTTATTTTCAGCGTCCGTTGGAATTCGGCATCGATATCGTATTGCACAGCACGACGAAGTATATCAACGGCCACAGCGACGTCATCGGAGGGATCATTGTTACTAGCGGACAGGATCTTCATGAAAAATTGCGCTTTCTGCAGAACGCGATCGGCGGTGTGCCTTCGCCGTTCGACTGTTGGCTCGTGATGCGCTCCACTAAAACCCTGGCCCTGCGCATGCGCCAGCATAATGAGAATGCCATACAGATGGCCAATTTCCTGAATGGGCACAATAAAGTTAAGAAAGTATATTATCCCGGCCTCGCTTCGCATCCGCAGCATGAACTTGCCAAAAAACAAATGAGCGGATTCGGCGGTATGATCTCGATCGAATTGGGATCGCTGGAGAACGGAAAGAATTTACTGCGCCATGTTAAGATATTCGCTTTAGCTGAAAGCTTAGGTGGAGTGGAAAGCCTCATCTGTCACCCGGCGAGTATGACACACGGTTCCGTTCCGCTCGAAGACCGGTTAAAACTAAACCTGACGGACGGACTGGTCCGTCTCTCCGTCGGATGCGAGGATGCGGAAGATTTGATCAGTGATATCAAAAATGCCCTCGACAAAGTGTAAGTTTTATTATGATCCAGATCAATTACGATAAATGTGATCTCTGCGGCGCCTGCGTCGGCGTATGTCCTTTCGATGCGATGGAGCTGACTGAAGTTCGCCTGAGCGTCATTCACGCCAGTTGCACAGAATGTAATTTTTGCGTAGAAATTTGTCCCTTCGAAGTGCTGTCCAATGACGGAGTACCTCTCAAATCCCGTGCTTCGGAACGCAACAAACAATCGGCCCATTCCGCCGTATAGTCGATGAACGATCTTAACTTGCCACAGGATTGGTACTACGGTTTCTCCGCTTTTTTTATTCTCGGAACCTTGTTGACGTCGGTTGAATTGATCCGCCGCCATTTTCATTGGAGCGGAGAGATCACCAGAAAGATCACGCACGTGGGAACGGGGCTTCTGGTTTTCGTATCCCCGCTTTTTTTAACTTCTAAAATGCCCGCCGTAATACTCGGGACCTTTTTTACCGTTTTTGATTATTTGGCGGTCCGGTTTCATTGGCTGAAAGGCATGCACGGAACAGGGCGCCTGACGTATGGCACAGCTTGGTATCCTCTTGCTTTTACGCTTCTTACGTTCTTATGTTGGGAAAGCAACAAACCCGCTCTCATGACGGCAATGCTGGTTTTGGCTGTCGGCGATGCATCAGCGGCACTTATTGGTACCCGTTTCACGCATCCGCACAACTACAATTTGACTGGCGATAATAAAAGTCTCGAAGGATCAGCCGGGATGTTGGTGGTCTCTTTCGGCGTGATCTTGATCTCGTTTTATTTTCTTGACCGCTGGGAGTTTCTAACGTGGTCATGGGAACTGGCGTTGCTGACGGCCTTTACAGGCTCATTGGTTGCAACGGCTGCGGAGGCTGTTTCCGCTAAAGGATCCGATAATATGACCATACCGCTCGGCGTTGCATTCACCGTTCAGGTCATGACCAATTTTCCCGATTCTGCGGCCTTTCAATTCGCATTTGGAAGTTTGTTGTCACTGGTGGTTTCAATTTTATCTCATTACTTCCGTTTTCTCAATGCCGGAGGCGCTGTAACAGCCTTTCTTTTGGGAACATTGATATTTGGCTTGGGGGGTTGGGTTTGGGCGGCGCCGATCATGACTTTTTTTGTAACGTCGAGCCTTCTGTCCAAGATGGGAAAACGGCGCAAGAAGAAATTCGATCTCGTTTTTGAAAAGGGCAGTACACGTGATGCTGCACAGGTCATTGCCAACGGCGGGCTTGCTGGTATCATAATCATCGGGGCCTTCTATTTTCCGCATCCCAACTGGTATCCGGTCTTTTTGGGTATTTTAGCAGCCGTAACAAGCGATACGTGGGCTACCGAGATCGGCGTATTTTTTAAATCGACTCCCAGGAGTATTCTAACATTGAAAAAAGTGGCGCCGGGCACTTCGGGAGGCGTCTCGCTATTGGGTACATTAGGGGGGGCGGCCGGCGCGTTTTGTGTTGCTGTCAGCGGTTATCTGGTCAATCCGGAGTTATTTTTGAAAAGTTCGTTGGAGATGAGTTTTTTTTGGATTATCTTGTCAGGAGTCATCGGGAGCCTTGTTGACAGCATGCTGGGAGCAACCCTTCAGTCGCAATATATATGTGATCTTTGCGGTAAAGTGACCGAGCGCAGGATACACTGCGAAAAGGTCACGACGCTGATACGCGGCTGGGAGTTTTTTCATAATGACCGGGTCAATATGGTTTGTGGACTGGCGGGAGGCTTGGCCGTTTATATGATTATTTTTTAATTCATTTCGGAATTCGATATGTTCATCGGACGCGTTGTTGGAACGGTTTGGGCCACAAAAAAAGTGGATAATGTCAAATCGCTCCGATTCCTCATGATTCATCCAGTAAATATTGATAAAGCGCCGAATACAAATGTGGTGGTGGTGGCGGACACGCTTGGTGCCGGAATCGGGGAATTGGTTATATGCTCCTACGGGCACGCAGCCCGGCGTGCCATAACCGACACACCCAATGAATTATCCATCGAGGCGGCCGTTATCGGTATCGTCGATGAAATTGAAGTCGATGAGCGTCTCCTGAACGGCTTGGCCGTTGAAAAATTGCAGCAAGATTATCCTTCTGATAAAAAAACAAAGTAATCTGTTCCCGCCCATGCGTTTTACCGTCCTACATCACATAGTTTCCTTATGGCTGGCCTTGATCCTGTATGGTCATTCGACGCTGGTTGCGCAGTCCGAAAAAACACATTTTCGTGCCGAATATATTGATTCTTCCGGCATGTGGATCGATTCGTTACCGACATTTGAGGACAGTGTATTTGTTGACGGTAAAGATTATGAGTTTGAGGGGGTTGACAGTAAAGGCAAAAAAACCGGATTAAAGGTATTTGATGATGACTTTCTTAATCTCTCACTTAAGGTGGGCGAAGAAGAGGACCGCGAACTCGGTTTTTTTACGAAGGCGGGATCATGGCTGGTCAATAATGTGACCCGTATAGTGACTTTGACTTTTTGGGATCCGGAGCTCGGGTCGAACCGGTATTTCTTTGTGAACGAGATACTCACGGAAGATCTTCGCGTGATACGGTCGCTGTATGAAGGACAGGGATATTTTGACGCCAAGATTGTAAGATATAAGGCAACCTTTTCGAAGGACCGCAGAAAAATATCGGTTAAAATATACATACATGAAGGGGCGCCTACGGTTCTTGCAGAAGATCCGCGTATAAAAGTTAATTCTTCAATACCCCTGGTTGATCCCAAAGGCGACCTGGAAGCGAAACGGATCGTCTCCCAATTGATCGTTCAGAAAGGCGATATGCTGGCAAGGGAAAATATCGATATTGATAAGGCAACGATACAGAAAATTTTTGGTCAACATGGATATTTTTCAGCAGAAATTTCAGAATCGATTGACTCGGTTGCGGATACGCCGCATAAGGTAAACGTTGCCTATACCGTATTGCCCGGGCGTTACACCGTTTTCGGCAAAACCGATGTCTCCGGAAATTATTATAAGAATCAGAATGGGAAACCGTCAGTCGATACCACAAAAAAGATCGTCGATGACAAAGTGATCCTGCTTAAAGTGCGTTACAAAGAGGGCAAACCGTTTGATCCGGATAAGCTCGGGCTCAGTGTAGGGCAGATCAACGGGCTCTCCGTCTTTCGATCGGTCAAACCCATACTTTCAAAAAAACGCGGACGAGTTGACTCGACCGCCATTGCTTCCAGGACGGAGTTACCGGCCATACTGGATTCGATCAAACAAAAAGCGGACAACCGCTTGGCCGGTAAGGATCTGGATCTTGAAATGTTCGGTATCCCCGTGGATACGCTCAACGTAACCATGTCCGTGAATGAACGAAAAGAGAAGATCATCAAACCGGGTCTCGGCATTACTACGGATTTTCGAGATCTTCCTGCAAGCGAACGGCGCGGCTTGAGTAACCTACCTTTCCTGGCCCTTCAGGTTACGTGGCAGAGCAGGAACTTCATGGGCGGCGCCCGAAAGCTTGAAGTTTCCGGTAAAGTCAGCAAGGGATTCGTCTCGGATCCGTTATTTGCAAATTATATGCAGGGAAAAGTCACGTTCAGACAGCCGTCATTCATATTGCCTTTTACGCGGGATGCGGAGAACGATCTTCTCTTCACGGTGTCCGGAGAGAGAAATAATACGAAGGCGTTTGACGAACTCAGTTATGAGGTTTCTCCGACCTTTATTCGCCAGCTTACGCGGCAACTCAACATGAGCCTAACGCCGTTTTCGTTTACCAGGAAATTATTGCTTCGTACGGAAGCCAGTGACAATGCCGATAAAAACTTTTTTACGACAAATTCCAGGCTTGGATTTACTTTCAACAGCAGTAATGATTTTTTCTATCCCAATACCGGTTTTCTGATTTACCTCAACAGTGATTTTGCCGGATTTATTTTGCCGTCCGATCTGAAATATCTGAAACTCAGTTTAGATAACCGGAAATATTTCGGATTGACCCGTAAACTTTCGCTGGCACTGCGCTTTCGCATCGGCTCGGACATTCCTTATTACGTCGGTCAGATCAAGACTCAGATCCCGGTCAGTGAACAGTACTACGGCGGAGGCCCCAATAGTATACGCGGATGGGGGATCAAGGAAATAGGCGTGATCGAAGAAGATACGTCCGGAGGAAAAGCCCGGCTAACATTCCTTGGCGGCAACAGCATCCTCGAGACCAGTATCGAACTCCGCTATAATCTGTACGTTTCACGGAATCCCAATGACGTCATAAGCGGGATGGACCTTGCGACTTTTTTTGATTACGGTAATGTATGGACGGAATATGATTTCAAAAATTTCAACAAAGAATTGCCTGTAAAACCGGTGGGGGCTGCCGGGATCGGTACCAGGATCAGGACTCTGATTGGGCCTGTACGTATCGATGTGGGTTATAAACTGGTCAGCATCAGCAAACTGAAAGTACGTGATGTAGCAACGAATGAAATACGTACTATCAGTTCCAAAGGAGCAAAATTGATTTCCCCGCTTGCATTTCAGATCACCTTAGGACAGGCCTTTTAACATAAAAGTAATTGTGAAATCAGCAAATACCGCGCAAAAACTGCAGCCGAAATATTTTTATCCGCTGGCGGTGTGGGCGCTGCTCATTTTTGCAGCTTCTTCGATACACGGTACGTCGCTTCCGCCCCTTGACATATGGTCTGCGGATAAATTCATTCACAGCGGCGTATTCGGTGTTCTGGCTCTATTTTCTTACAGAGCGTTCGCGCACTACGGGGATGTTTATAAAAAAGGGGCTGTGTGGGTCATGGGAATGAGCCTTCTGTTTAGTTTGATTTATGGCGCATCCGATGAGATGCATCAGATGTTTGTACCTAACCGCTACGCGTCAGCGTTTGATTTCTTAGCCGACGCTATTGGCATTGCGGCTGCTCATCTGTATTATTTTTTTCGTCAAAACTGAACGCATTAAAGGAAATTCATGTCGATCATAGATACTTTAAAACAACGTCTGGCCAAAACGCGGAATAACCTTTTCGGCCGTTTGTCAGCCGTTTTACAGGGCAAAACGGGAATCGATGATGCTCTTCTTGAGCAGATCGAAGAGATCCTGATCACCGCAGATATAGGCGTTGCAACCTCACATAAAATTCTTGAAAAGATCCGGCAGCGAGTAAAAAAAGAAAAAAATGGAGATAGTAAGATCATTTATTCCATGCTTGAGGAAGAGATCGAAAAATTGGTTGTTATCTCGGATGCCGTTTCGCTGGACAAAAAATTGTCTCAGCAGAAACCATTTGTTATTCTGATCGTTGGGGTTAATGGAACTGGTAAAACCACCACGATCGGAAAACTTGCGCATCGTTATGCGAAAGCCGGGCACAAAGTTCTCCTTGTGGCAGGCGATACGTTCAGGGCGGCGGCGGGCGGTCAGTTAGCCGTTTGGGCAGAACGATCGCAAGTTGAAATCATCCGGCAGGCTGAAGGCGCCGATCCGGCGGCGGTCGTGTTTGATGCTCTGGCCTCAGCCAAATCGCGCGGGTTTGACGTGGTTCTGGTCGATACGGCCGGCAGATTGCACACGAAAGTGAATCTGATGGAAGAACTGAAGAAGATTCGTCGAGTGATCGAGAAACAAATTCCGCAGGCGCCGCATGAAACACTTTTGGTGCTGGATGCAACCACGGGCCAGAACGCGATCCAGCAGGCAAAACAATTCTCACAAACGGCGCGGATCACGGGGCTTGTTCTGACAAAATTGGACGGCACAGCGAAAGGAGGGGTCGTTCTGGCGATACAACAGGAATTGAAGATCCCCGTTTTCTACATCGGTATCGGAGAAGGAATGGAAGATCTGGAAGAATTTAATCCGCATGATTTTGTTAAAGCGATTGTTGAATAATAACCTCACAGGCTTGCCTTGAAAAAAATAAATTTTATCATCGGGATCCACAACCACCAGCCCGTCGGAAATTTTGATTTCGTTTTTGATCAGGCCTACCAAAAAGCGTATAACCCTTTTCTGGAATTGCTTGCACAATATCCGACGATCAAAGTCGGTATGCATTTTACAGGTATTCTGCTTGAATGGATCGATCGGACTTATCCTGAGTTCATCAGCCGGCTGCGTGCCATGGTTGACAGCGGCCAGATCGAAGTTATCGGCGGCGGATTTTATGAGCCCATTATGGCGGTGATACCGGATCACGACAAACTCGGGCAGATAAAAAAACTTAGTTCATACTGTGAAGAAAAACTCGGCGTCAAGCCGAACGGCATGTGGGTTGCGGAACGAGTCTGGGAGCCTCATTTGCCGAAGCCGTTTAATCAGGCGTCCATGCGTTATGTGATCCTCGATGACACGCATTTCAAATATACCGGACTTGAAGAAGAAGATCTCAACGGTTATTTTGTGACCGAGGAAGAAGGGCATAAGATCAACGTTTTTCCGATCAGTAAAACACTCCGGTATACGATCCCTTTTCAGGAGCCTGAAAAAACCATTGAGTATCTGATGAATATAGCGACTGAAGATGGTCAGCACATTGCCGTTTTTGCGGACGACGGTGAGAAATTCGGTATTTGGCCGGAAACCCACAAACACGTCTATGAAGACGGCTGGCTGGAGAAGTTCTTTAAATTACTTGAAAAGAACAAAGATTGGATCAATATCGTTCATTTTTCCGAAGCAACGAACCGCATCAAACCGGCGGGCAGAGTGTATATCCCGACTTCGTCTTATTCTGAGATGCAGCATTGGGCGCTTCCCGTCAAGAGTTTTCGTGCGTATGAGCAATTCGAGGAAATTCTCAAAGAAAGGTCCTTATTTGACAACTACGGGATCTTTGTTCGCGGCGGATTCTGGCGAAATTTCTCGGTGAAATATCCGGAAGCGAACCGGATGCACAAAAAAATGCTGAGGTTGAGTAACCGCATTCAAATGCTGAAAGCGGTCGTGACATCGGACGCACAAGGTTCCGCTGAAGAAAAGGCCCGCTTGATTGAAAAAGCGCAGGATCATCTTTGGGCGTCCCAATGCAATTGTCCATACTGGCACGGCGTCTTCGGCGGAATTTATCTGAATAATATCCGTTATGCCATGTACAAAGAAATGCTTCAGAGTGAGAATTTCCTGGACGTTGTTGAGAACGGGGAGGCGGTTAACTGGTTTCATATTGAAAAAGGCGATTACAATGCGGACGGCTACGACGAGGTTCTGATTGAAACGAGACAAATGGATTTGTACGTCGATCTAGATCATGGTGCCGGGCTGTTCGAGATATCGTACAAAGATGTACCGATGAACCTTGGCGATACGATGACCCGGCGGGAAGAGGGATATCATAGCAAATTGACGGGATCAAAAACAGAAATAGGCGCTTCAAAAGAAAAAATAAAAGAGAATGAGATCGCCAGTATTCACGATCTTGTACTGTCAAAAGAAAAGGATTTACATGAATACCTGTTGTATGATGGGTTTACACGTCAAAGTTTTTTGGACCATTTTATTCCGGTAAATTCGGAGTTTGATAACTTCTACAGAGGGCGTTTTTTAGAGATAGGGAATTTCATTGAACAACCGTTTCAAGGTAAAGACCTGTCGGATAAGAAAAAAATTCGATATGAGTTCTTCCGTGAAGGACGGATTGATCGCAACAAAGCTTTGCTCAAAAAAACTTTGACTTTGATTCCAGGTTCGAGTGAAGTCGAAATGGCGTATGAAATATGCAACAATGGACAACAAAGGATCGATTCTATTTTTGGGCCGGAATTGAACCTGACTCTGTTGGCCGGAAAAGCGGATGACCGGTATTATTATATTACAGGCCAATCCCTAACGGACCGGTCGTTGGCGAGTAAAGGTATTAATTCAGCGGTTAATGAAATGGGAATGGTGGATCATTGGTTAAGTATCGATCTTAATCTAAGTTTTGATCAGCCGTCTACCGTATGGCGGTTTCCCGTAGAAACCATTTCGCTTTCTGAAGAGGGGTTTGAACGCGTATACCAGCAGTCCTGTGTTTTCCCTCATTGGAAAATTTCTTTGAATCCCGGTGACGTATGGCGCGTAAACATAAACCTCAGCTTGTCGAGAAAAATTAATCATTAAATATAGAACGGAGCATTATGAAGAAAAAGATCGGACTTTCTTTGCTGGTTCTTTTAGCCGTTATTGCGGTGACGGGCTTTTCAAATGTTGGCCAAAACGCTTATAAGAACATCGTTAAGCTGAACACGGTTCTTGACCTTATTTCTAGAACGTATGTTGAAGATGTAGATGGGGACAAACTAGTGGATGATGCCATCGTCGGGGTTCTAAAAAGCCTCGGTCCTCATTCCGTTTATATTCCCCCAAAAGAACTGAAACAGGTCAAAGAAGAATTCAAAGGTAATTTCGAAGGGATCGGAAGCCAGATCGATGTGATCAACGGGCAACTTACCATTGTCACACCTATCCCGGGCAGTCCTTCGGAGAAGATCGGTATTCAGGGTGGCGATAAGGTCATGATGATCAATAACGTTCCCACCAAAGGCATCACGACTGAAGAAGCCGTTTCAAAACTCCGCGGCCCGAAAGGGACCGTCGTTCATATCAGCATACAGCGGGCCGGCTTGGACGAATTATTGGAATTTGATATTATCCGCGATAAGATCCCGGTGTACAGCGTGGACGCAAAGTTTATGTTGGATGATAAAACGGGTTATATTCGATTTGTGCGTTTTGCCGAGACAACATCAGAAGAGATCGAACAGGCGCTGACGGAGCTTGAAGGCAAAGGTATGAAGCAACTTATTCTGGATATGCGGAATAACGGGGGCGGTATTTTGGAAGAAGCGAAAATGATCGTGGATAAATTTATTCCCGGCGGTAAAATGATCGTTTACATGAAAGGGCGCATTCCGGGAGCTACCCAGGAATTTTATTCCACAGAGAAGAAGTCGTATAGAGATTACCCGGTCGTGGTACTGATCAATCGCGGATCGGCCTCGGCGTCGGAGATCGTGGCCGGAGCTATTCAGGATCTGGACCGCGGTTTGGTTGTGGGTGAACGTAGTTTTGGAAAAGGATTGGTTCAAAATCAATTTGATCTCAATGACGGCTCCGCCGTTCGTATTACTATTGCGCGTTATTACACGCCCAGCGGCCGTTTGATACAGCGTCCCTACGATCATAAATCGCTGGAGGATTATTACGGAGAGGCGCGCCTTAACGATACGCTTCAGACGGATACATCCAAAGTATTTTATACTTCCGTTGGCCGCAAAGTCTACGGCGGCGGCGGTATCGTACCGGATTACAGGATCACCGACAATGATACGGTTACGGCTTATTATATCAAACTTTGGGGAAAAGGCGTTTTCCGGGAGTTCACCAATAATTATCTTGAAAAGAACGGGCCGAAGCTGCGCGAGGAATATAAATCAAAATTCGTTCAATTCAGCAAGTCCTTTGATTTTACCGATTCGGATGTTCAGGAGATGCTCAATATTGGTGTGCAGAAAGGTATCCCGATCGATCAGAGCGCAGTCAATACCGATAAGGAACTGATGAAGAACCTCGTCAAAGCGGAAGTGGCGCGGTATATCTGGACCAGTTTTGAGGCCTCTCAGATACGATTCCAGAATGACCCGGCTTTGAAACAGGCGATGACGTATTTTCCTCAGGCAAAAAAATTTACAGATACCCGCCTGAAAAGCAAATAAAAAATAGTATGGTGCATATATGATAAAGGAGATGCTATGAACAAACGAATTATCATGCCTGCGTTATTTGTGGTGGTGGTCATTGCGGTTATTACCGGGTTTATGCAGACCGGTAAACAGGCGATGCAGAGTTCGGGTAAACTGCGAGGCGTTCTGGATGTAATCGAAAAAACTTATGTGGAAGATGTGGATGCCAATAAGCTGATCGACGACGCTATTGTAGGAGCGCTCAAAGGACTTGATCCTCATTCTGTGTATATTCCGCCTAAAGAAATGAAGCAGGTCAAAGAGGAGTTTCAGGGAAATTTTGAAGGCATCGGCATTTCATTTGAGATCGTCAACGGATATCTTACGGTCGTTTCGCCTATACCGGGAACGCCGTCGGACCGGGCGGGAATTCTTGCCGGTGATAAGATTGTTCAAATTGACCGTAGTCCTGCCAAGGATATTACGACGGAAGATGTTTTTAAAAGGCTCAAAGGGCCGAAAGGAACGACAGTACACGTAACCATAGAACGGCCCGGCGTCAGCGAATTACTGGAATTTGATATTGTTCGCGATAAGATACCGATTTTCACTGTAGACGCCAAGTTCATGCTGGATGACCAGACGGGGTTTATTCGGCTGAATAAATTTGCTGAAACTTCAGAGAATGAGATCGAACAAGCCTTGCTGGAACTTCAGGCCGCGGGAATGAAGCAATTGATACTTGACCTGAGGAACAATGGTGGTGGCTATTTGGAGCAAGCTGAAATGATTGTGGATAAATTTTTGCCGGCCGGCAAAATGATCGTTTATACCAAAGGGCGTATTGGCAATTCTTCCAAAGAATATACCTCTACATCCAAGCTTTCACATCGGAAGATACCGCTTATTGTTCTGGTGAACCGGTATTCCGCATCGGCCTCCGAGATCGTAGCCGGGGCGTTGCAGGATCTGGATCGCGCACTTGTTGTAGGTGAGCGAACTTTCGGCAAAGGACTGGTTCAGTCGCAATACGATCTTAATGACGGTTCGGCGGTACGCATTACCACCGCGCGTTATTACACACCAAGCGGAAGGCTTATTCAACGTCCGTATAACGGAAAATCTATCGAAGATTATTACGGTGAAGCGCATTTGAATGACACGCTGCATACCGACTCAACCAAAGTATTTTACACGGCGATGGGACGAAAAGTCTTCGGCGGCGGCGGCATTGTGCCGGATTATCACATTGACAACGATACGTTCACCGTCTATTATGCGAAGCTTTGGAGCAAAGGCGTTTTTAGAGAATTTGTGAATAAGTTTCTTGAGAAGAACGGACCGGCTCTGCGGAATCAGTATAAGGAAAATTATAAGAAATTCTTCTCATCATATGAGATTTCCGAAACAGAATTTCAATCGTTGATCCAATTGGGAATACAGAAAGGGGTTGCAGCGGACGAAAAAGCATTGGAAAAAGACAAAGAGGATATGAAAAATGTGATCAAAGGAGAACTGGCCCGTTACATTTGGAGCCTCAATGAGTCGGCCCAGGTTCGATTGAAGGCCGACCCTGTCATTAAAGAAGCCGTTAAATATTTTCCGGAAGCGAAAAAATTCGCAGAGGCAGGAACGAAAAAATAAAATAAAAAACGCCCCGGCAATGAACCGGGGCGTTTTTGTGAGAGTCCCATTCCCTTGATCTAGGACTGAGAACTGATATTTTCAAAGACGTAATTATTGATTTTATAGTTTTCATTGGAAAGCTTTATACAGAAAGATTTCATCAGATTCATACCTCCGCCGTAATCGATCGCATAGCGGCTCCCGAGTTTGTATACTTTCTTTTCAGTGATCAGCTTTTCAAGGATCGCGCGGATCATTCCTATGTTTTTGGCGTTTTCTTTCATGCGCAGACGTTTGGCCACGACGTTGGCCGATGTGGGTTCACAATCTAAGCCAAAACGCAAGATGCGGCTTTCAAGGTCCATGAATAAGGGTACGCTCTTGGATTTCTTTTCAACGGCCACTCTTTGTTTTGATTGCATAAAAAAAGTGCCTCCGATCAAATTGGTTTATGGATTTGTTTTGAATGCCCTATTGTAATACAAATACATTGCCAATTCATATGGTAACAATAATATATTGTTAATTATAGATTTAGTAATGAAAAAATTATTTGGATCGCCAAAATTTGTGTTTCAAAACGATTAAGTTGGAACATTTTGAAACAACCGGTTACCGGGAATGACTTATGGGTCTGAATCCATCATTTTAACTCTTGCAAATTTTAGGCTTGGACTCTCGATGGGTCGGTTAGTTACCTGTATTGACATTGAAAAGAAAAAAAAATATCTTGGAGTAATTGAAGCATAATAATGAAGGAGTAAAATGCCGTACGATGAAAGAATGGTAGCGCCTATGCGTCAGGAACTGACGCGGGTCGGGTTTACAGAATTAAAAAACGCTCAGGATGTAGAGCAATTTATCAATAACCCACAGGGTACTGCGCTTGTCGTAGTAAATTCCGTGTGTGGGTGTGCAGCCGGCATGGCCCGCCCCGGAGTCGCATTATCCCTGCAAAGTAAAGTGATACCGGATAAGTTGGTTACCGTTTTTGCCGGGCAGGATCTGGATGCTGTTGCGAAAGTTCGCAGCCTCGTGTCTCCGCTTCCGCCCTCATCGCCGTCAATGTTCCTGTTTAAAGACGGTAAATTCGTTTGGGCGCTGCAACGTTATGAGATCGAGGGTCATTCTGCCGTCGACGTTGCCAATAAGCTGGCTGCGGCTTATGAAATCTTCTGTTCAAATGATAAATTAACGGTTTAACTTACTGATTCATATCATTATCGTTAGATGAACTGGCTATGAAAACGATGAAAGCGCTTGTTCTGCGCGATATAGGCAGTCTTGATAAAATGTCTTATGAAGACGTCGAGTTCCCGATAGCCAAAGCAGGCGAAGCTATTGTACGCATCAAAGCAGCTGCGCTTAATCACCGTGATCTGTGGATCATTCTGGGGCTTTACGCCAAGATCAAAGTTCCTGTTATATTGGGTTCCGACGGCGCCGGTGAAGTTGTCAGTGTGGGGGACCAAAAAGATAAAGGTCTTGTTGGTTGTCAGGTTGTGATTCATCCCAGTCTCAACTGGGGAAGTGATTCCCGAGCGCAGGGAAAAGACTTCACGATTTTAGGGATGCCCGATAACGGAACCTTAGCTGAATATGTGGTGGTTCCTGTTCATAATTTATTTGCCAAGCCGGTTTACTTATCAGACGAGGAAGCGGCGGCGCTGCCGCTGGGAGGGCTGACGGCTTTTCGCGCCATCTTTGTGAATGGAAAAATAACAAAAGATGAAACGGTTCTGATCACGGGTATTGGTGGCGGAGTGGCGGCTCTGGCTATGCAGATGGCCTTGGCTACAGGCGCGAAAGTACTCGTAACATCGGGTCGTGATGAAAAAATACAACAGGCCGTTAAGGCGGGAGCGGTTTACGGTGTAAATTATCTGGAATCAGAAGCCTTCAAAAAGCTCGCAGCTGAATCTGAAAAATTCGGAGGTATAGACCTGATCATCGATAGCGCCGGCGGAAAAGGGTTTGGCGAATTACTAGCCGTGATCAAACCGGGCGGACGAATAGTCAATTTCGGTGCAACCGCGGGAAACCCAGAATCATTGGATCTTAGGAAAATATTCTGGAAACAGTTAACGATCCAGGGTTCCACCATGGGCACGCGAGATGACTTCAAAAACATGCTTGCCTTCTGCGAAACGTATCGGATTATTCCCTTTGTGGACCAACTATTCTCATTTAAAGATTTTGTATCTGCGTTCCAGCGTATGAGAGATGCCATACAATTTGGAAAAATTGTCCTAAAACCTTGACGTTAAGTATTGGGGTTTAAAATTAATCAAAACATACTGAGGAGTAAGATTATGGAAACCAGTCAGACCGAACCCGTTGCGGAAATGAACGTCTTTAACCGGATCGTCAATCTTTTTGTCACTCCCTCAAAAACGTTTGAGGCCATCATTGTCAAACCGGATTGGGTCACTCCGATGCTTCTCTTTTTTCTGATGTTTCTGACAACAAGTATTTTGCTGAAAGAGATCATTCAAAAAGAACAGGCTGTTGCGACGAAAGAATCCATTATGAAAAACCCGCAGATCCCGGACAGTCAGAAAGAACAGACCGCCGAGCAGGCCGTTTCGATGATGAAAAAGTTTTGGGCCGTAGGCATTGGCGTGGGATTAATTGTTGTACTTGGGATGTTTTTGTTGGCAGGACTCTTTATTCATATAGGCGGATCCAAAATATTCAAAGGGGAAGGAACTTATCTTCAGGTCTTATCGATCTTTGGATATAGCAGCCTGATCGATATACTGGCTGGAATCATCAAGGTCCCACTTATGATGGTAAATGAGACCATGCGAGTTGATACGGGTTTAGGTATTTTGGCGGCCGAAGGCGCTACCCGTACCCCTCTGTATGTGTTATTAAGCAAATTTGATATTTTTACTTTCTGGCAATTGGCCGTTCTGATCATTGGTCTTTCGATGTTGTATAAATTCACTAAAGGTAAAACAGCCGCTCTTGTAATCGGGCTTTGGCTCATCTGGGTTTTGATCAGTGCAGGACTCACCGCAGTCGGCGTTAATTTTGGGGGATAGAAGGTCCGCGTTTAGCCGGCTTGATATTTATCACGTGAAACTCCCGGGTTGCTTTCCGGGAGTTTTTTTTTGAAACTATTTGATATTCAATACAGTCTAATTACCAAAGCTGGTGTTGGTTATTTCGAATGTTTTTTGCTATTTTGTAAAAAAATTGAAACAAATGTTTCCAAATTACGAATATAGAATCAGTTTAATAAGAACTTTATCGAAATTATGAGGAGTACAATTATGAAAACATGGTATGTGATATTAATGGTTATCTTTGTTACTGCGGTATCGGCACAAGAGAAACGTGTGATTGATATTGATGAAGCTGTTAAAATAGCCATGAAGAATAATATTCAGGTCATTTCCGCGCAGAACTCTTATAATTCAACGGTCGCCAGCGTTCTTCCGAAGACGTGGGGTCAGAATTTGCCGACCGTAAGCGCAAATGCAACTTTCAATCATTCCATGTTGAATACGATCAATTCAGGTGATACTTCATTGGCCGGACAGTTGAGTTCGCGAAGCACTAACAATAATTCATATTCGTATTCTTTAGACGCCAACTATGTGATTTTTGACGGTTTGAAAAAGTTTGACGAAATGACGCAAGCCCGGCTTGATGAAAGTTCAGCTAAATTTGACTTTGAAAATACGAGACAGGAAGTCACACTCAGTGTCTACCAGGCTTATATTACGGTTCTGAAAAACCAACAACTGCTGAAGATCGCTGAAGAAAACCTCAAACGCAGTGAAGAACAGTTAAAGCGCCTGGAAGAAAGAAACCGTTTGGGCGCCCAGATACTGTCGGATGTTTACAAACAGCGCGTTCAGGTCGGTTCGGACAAATTGGATGTGAATAAAGCAAAGAATAATCTGAGAACGTCCAAAGCGAGTCTGAACAATCTGATTGGTGAAGATGTGAATGCGGAGTTTGAACTCAAAGAGTTAGCTATGGAAGTTACATTCGATGCTAAGCAGTTTGATTTTGAACAGTCATTCCAGACGGCTTTGGATAGCCGTAAAGATTATTTGGCATCCCGGAAGAAAGTGGAAAGCACGCGCCGTTCTCTTTCAATAGCTAAAAGCGGGTATTTTCCAACTTTGTCGGCATTTGCAAGTTATAACTGGAATAATACCGAACTGAATTTCAAGAACTATGAAAACCTGGATAATGCAAGTATTGGCCTTAATTTGTCGATTCCTATCTTTACCGGCTTTCAAACCAATAGCGGGGTCATCCAGGCCGATCAGAGATATCAGACGGAACGCAGTAATATGGAAAGCACCAAGCGTAAAGTTGCGCTCGATATCAAGATTGCCTTATTGAATATGCAGACGGCATATGAAAATGTTCAGCTTTCTGATGAAAACGTAAAGTCGGCCAAAGAAGATCTGCGTTTGGCAACGGAACGTTATAATCTCGGCGCCGGAACCGTGCTGGATCAGATTACGGCCAATACCGGATATTCAACGGCCGAAGCCAATTATACGCAGGCGAAATACGATTTTATTTACGCCCGGCAGCAGTATTTGCTTGCAGTGGGTCAGCTGAATAACTAGAACATAAGTTAAATTTTACCTTTATAAGGAGACACCCCATGTCCAGAAAGAAAAAAATCATTATCGGCGCCGTTTTGGCGGTAGCGATAACGGCTGTTGTGGTATTCAATCTGAGCAACAAGAAAGAGGTTGCGATCGATGTGCAAACCGAAAAAGTCAAACGCGGCGATGTGATCAAAACGGTCAGCGCTTCAGGAAAGATTCAGCCTGTGACGGACGTGAAGGTCAGCTCCAACGTGAGTGCGAAGATCATGAAACTGACCGTGAAGGAAGGCGACCGGGTTCAACGCGGACAATTGTTGGTGTCTCTCGACCGGACCGTTTATGAGGCTTCGGTCAATCAGTCCAAAGCAGAACTAATGCGGGCCAAATCACAGGTAATTTCCGCTGAAGCCAGTCTGCAAAAGGCCAAGCAGGATTACGACCGTATCAAAGGACTGTTTGAAAAGAAATTATCAGCTGAATCAGAACTGCAGTCAGCTGAGGCCAATTTATCTACCAGTCAATCGGCTTTAGAATCGGCGCAAAGTCAGGTGCAAGCCGCACAAGCCGATCTGGATCGCAGCTTGGACAATCTCAGCAAGACGGAAATTTATTCACCGATTGAGGGCACGGTTAGCAAACTAAACAAAGAGGAAGGCGAAATTGCCTTAGGCTCACAGTTTTCTCAAGACGTAATTATGGTGGTTGCAAATCTAGCGGAAATGGAAGCGCGCGTCAATGTTGATGAGAATGATGTGGTTTCTATCAGCCTGAGTGACACGGCAACCATTGAAGTGGATGCGCTGAACGAGCAGAAGTTACACGGACGCGTGACGGAAATTGCAAATACAGCTAATGTAAAAGCAGCAGGAACCCAGGAAGAAAAAACAGAATTTGAAGTGAAGATTGCATTGTCGGATAACTTGCCGACCCTACGCCCGGGCATGTCCACTACATCCGACATCACTACCGACGTGAAAACAAATGTTCTTAGTGTGCCTATCCAGTGCGTCACGGTTCGGCTGCCTGAAAAATTAAAGCGAAAAGAAGGTATAGAAAAAGATGCAGCGATTGCCAACGATACGGCAAGTGAATTTAAGCCTAATAAGGACGGCGTGGTCGAAGTGGTATTCGTGATCGAAAACGGAACGGCTGTTGCGAAGGCTGTCAAGACCGGAATACAAAGCGAATCGCATATTGAAATACTTGAAGGTATTAAAGAAGGAGATGAAGTTGTGGTGGGCAATTACCGTGCAATCAGTAAATTATTGGAGAACGGTTCGAAGGTAAAAGTTGACAACGAGAAGAAACCGTCCATGGGCGGCAATATGGAAGAGCGCGAAGGCAACTAACAATAAAAACAACAGCTAACGTACGAGATCAACACAAGGCTTTAGTTATGGTAATCGACATCAGAAATATCACCAAAGTTTATACGATCGGCTCGGAAGAGGTTCACGCGCTTCGCGGGGTTTCGATGACGATCGCAAAAAACGAATATATCGCGCTGATGGGCCCTTCAGGATCGGGAAAATCGACCATGATGAATATGATCGGTTGTTTGGACACTCCTACAGCCGGTGAATATTTCTTTGAAGGTCAGGATGTGGCGCGGTTGACCGATGATCAGTTAGCCGAGATCAGGAACAAGCGGATCGGCTTTGTTTTTCAAAATTTTAATCTCATTCCGCGCTCGGATGTCTTTCACAATGTCGAACTTCCGATGATCTATGCCGGAGTGAATGCAACCGAACGCCGGCGAGCAACGTTGGATGCGATAGAGAAAGTCGGTCTTTCTGCGCGTATGCGGCACAAACCGAATGAATTATCAGGCGGTCAGCGTCAGCGCGTGGCCATCGCGCGGGCTCTGGTAAATAATCCTTCGATTATTCTTGCAGACGAACCTACCGGAAATCTTGATTCGAAGACCGGCGAAGAGATCATGGGTGTCTTTGAAGATCTTTACAAAGCGGGCAACACGATCATTTTGGTTACGCACGAAGAAGACATTGCTTCCCACGCGCGCCGTGTGGTCCGTCTTAAAGACGGCTGTGTTGAAATAGATGAGAAGATAAATGGACGCAAAGTATTTAAGAAGGTCTTGGTCGACGCATAGCAATAATTATTAACGATCATAACAAGAATCCTATGAGACGTTTATTTTACGAAACATTGGAAGCTTTCCGAATAGCCATCAATGCGATACGGGCTAATAAGGCCCGCGGTTTTCTGACTACTCTAGGTATCGTTATCGGCATCACGGCCGTTTCCACAACGATGACCGTTATGGTGGGTATGAGGAATTCATTCCAATCCCAATTATCCGCTCTTGGAACGGATGTACTTTATGTTTCCAAACATCCGTGGATCATTATGGACGATTGGTGGAAATACCGTAACCGGCCGCAGATCACATTCGAAGAAGCACAAAAACTGGAAAAAGCCTTAGGCGATAAAGTGGTCGCTGTCAACCCCAGCGTCGGCACAGTCAGACCGGTCAAATACGAGTCAAAAACGCTGGATGATATATTTGTGCGTGGAACCACTGAAAAAGAATTGTTCACATCGTCGGCGGTGCCTGAGGTTGGCAGATTTGTTGGGAATCTCGACGTAGAGAATTCAAAATATATCTGCGTAATTGGTTATGACGTTAAACAAAAATTGTTCGAGAATATCGATCCGATCGGAAAGAAACTGAGGGTGGGCTCGTATAATTTCAAGATCGTCGGTGTGATGGAAAAACAAGGCCGGTTTCTTGGCGGTCTTGGCGGCCCTAACCTGGATGCACAGGTTGCGATTCCAATCTCGACTTTTTTAAAATCTTTTGGCCGTTCACGGGGACTCCAGCTTGCGGTCAAAGTAAAGGACATGAACCACATGGAGGATACGGCAGAGGAAATCACTGGATCCATGCGTAAGATCAGAAAACTCAAACCAACGGCCTTTGAGAATTTTTCCATCAACCGGCAGGACACTTTTACCAAGATTTATGATCAGATCATGGGTGTGGTCGGATTGGTCGGCGTTCTGATCACCAGTATTTCACTTTTTGTTGGCGGAATCGGGGTAATGAATATCATGTTCGTGTCGGTGACTGAAAGGACCCGCGAGATAGGTATCAGAAAAGCGATCGGCGCCAAACGAAGAACTATTCTCGTTCAATTCCTTTTTGAAGCCGCGATGATATGTATGATTGGATGTATCATTGCACTCATCCTATCCTACATTATCAGTTATGTGATCAATGTTTTCTTTACTGCGCAATTATCTTTTGGCGTGATCATGGTCGCCATTTTTATTGCAATCCTGGTTGGTATTTTATCCGGTTTTTTACCGGCATTAAAAGCATCGCGGTTGGATCCGATCGATGCGTTACGTTATGAATAACTAAATTTTGCCACGAAGGCACTAAGACACGAAGAATTTTATTAATCATTAATTTTGTGTCTTTGAGTCTTGGTGGCTTGTTAAAACAAAAAAAAACATGAAAATTGATCTCGGTGAAAATGTTAAGATGGCGTTCAACGCCGTGATAACAAATAAACTTCGCTCTTTTCTAACTTTGGTCGGCGTTGTTGCCGGCGTCGCCTCTATTATTGCAGTGATGACGGGTATTGCCGTTATCAAAGCGAAAATGGACAGCGATCTGAGCCGGTTAGGCTCCAATACATTCCAGGTTCAGAAATGGCCCGCGATCGGCGGCCCCGGGCAAAACTGGCGCAAGATCATGCGGCGCAAACCGCTGACGATCGAACAGGCGAATCTGATCCGTGAAAAAGTCAAAGGAGCGGAATTGGTCGGGGCAGAATTGTGGGAACAACCCGCAGTACTAGCCCATGAGGATTTGAAAACGAATCCAAACGTGTCACTTGCCGGCGGCACGCCCGAGTTCCAGATCAACAATAATCAATTGGTCGGCGTCGGCCGATTTATAACGGATGAAGACGTTAAAGTTGGACGAAAGGTCATCGTCATAGGATCACGAATTGTCAATAAGCTTTTTCCGTTTAAAGATCCGATCGATCAGATCGTAAAAATCGGCGGCCAGAAATATACGGTTATCGGCGTGTATGAGGAGTTAGGCGATACACCGTCCGGATCCGGAGACAACAGCGCTTGCATTCCAATTTCTGCTTTTGTTCAACAATTTGGTCTCAAGGACTCGGATGGGCGTGACCGTTCCGTCAATATCACTGTCAAAGCGCGTGCCGGAGTGAATCTGGAAGATTTGATAGAAGAAGTGAAAGGTGTCCTACGCATTGCCCGCGGCGTAAAACCGCTTGATGAAGATGATTTTGATATATTCTCAAACGACAGTATGGTACGCGCCTTTGGGGAAATGACCGCAGTTATCCGTCTTGTTGCGATCGCGATGGGAGGTATCGCTTTGATCGTGGCGGGTATCGGCATCATGAATATTATGCTTGTTTCCGTAACGGAACGCACCAAAGAGATCGGGATCCGCAAGGCCATCGGAGCAAAACAAAAAGATATTTTGTTACAATTTCTGATCGAAGCGGTTGTTTTATGCGAGATCGGCGGGTTCATCGGTATCGGTGTAGGGGTTGCGATCGGTAATATAGTCAGTTTCCTTGTGGATGTCCCTGTGACGATACCGTATGATTGGGCGGTTGCCGGATTGATCTTTTGTAGTTTTATCGGGATCATCTTCGGTATGTGGCCGGCTTCCAAAGCGGCAAAACTTGATCCGATAGAATCTTTGCGATTTGAATAAATATTAGATTTAACCAATGGAACTAAGCGAGATACTCCGGTAACTCGCTTTTTTTTTGCTTGAGCAATTTAGGAACAAATTTTAAGGACGTAAACGATGAAAGTTGTATTGTGTTATCTTGCCCTGAGTTTGTCCATAATGATCCCAAGCCTGCAAGCACAGACCGAGCTTGAGCGCGGCCGTCAATTATTTAATGACGGCAAATTTTCAGAAGCCAAGAGCATCTTTGAGAGCTTATTGGCTAAATCAAGCTATCATGCGGAGGCGAATTACTATGTAGGATCGATCTATCTCAGGTTCGAAAGAGATGTAGATAAGGCCGTTGAATACCTCGAAAAAGCGATAGATGCAGATCCAAACAACGCCCAATATCATTTGATTCTGTCAAGCGCCTTGGGTGCAAAGGCCATGCAGAGCAATGTCATTAAACAAGCGCTGCTGGCACCGAGGATCAAAAGTGAACTGGAGAAGGCCGTTGAACTCGATCCGAATAATCCCGATGCCAGAAACGGCTTACTGCAGTTCTACGTCATGGCGCCCGGTATCATGGGCGGCAGTAAAGACAAGGCGAAATTACAGGCAGCAGCGCTTTTGAAATTGAATGCGTATCGCGGTTACATGGGCTTTGCTTTTGTATATGACCAAGAGGACGACCCGAGTGCTGCCGAAGAATATTATAAGAAAGCCATTTCGGTTGAACCCAAAAAGCCAGGGTCCCATCACCGGCTTGGCTACTTGTATCTGAAACAAAAACGATATGAGGAAGCGATACAGCATTTCAAAAAAATGGTCGAATACGATCCGGGCAACGCGAACGCCTATGACAGTCTTGGTGACGGGTATTTGGCTAACGATCAAATAGATGAAGCGATTGAAAGTTACAGGAAGGCCATTATCACCGATCCCAAATTTGCTCCATCCGTATTTAATCTGGCCAAATGTTGTGAGAAGAAGAATATGAAACAGGAAGCGAAGGATCATTACCGGCGCTATTTGGCTTTGGTTCCAAACGGTTCACAGGCAGACGAAGCAAAGTCAAAGTTAGAAGAGTAATGTTTTGATATGGTGAAATTTAAAAGCGAAGATCCCCACTTCGCTTTTTTTTTTACTATCTTATTCAACTTTTTTCAGTAATTCATGTCTAATGATCAGATTTTGTTGATCAAAAAAGCGGAGAAGGCAATGAAAATAGCGAAGCCGGTGGCTCTTGGATTCTTGGTCCTGTTAATTGAATTAAATACAGGATGCTCTCACCCTGTCTCAATGATCAGTTATTGGAACGAAAGCAGTATAAAGATAGACGGAATGGACGATGAATGGGAAAAGAATAAAATGGAAATCATTAGAGATGCAAAAATGGCCGTTGGCATCGCCTCTGACAAGGATTTTATTTATTTGGGTATTGCGCCGCTCGACCGAAGCGTTGCCATGCAGATCTTGACCATGGGTTTTACGGTGTGGTTTGATTCTGCCGGAACTGGAAACAAGATTCTAGGTATACGGTATCCTATTGGAGGGAGCGGCGGTATGCCAATGCTGCCTCCTGATGGTCGTCAGGAAATTGGTGCACATTTTGACGAAAGAACAAAAAAACAATTAAATGAAGTGGAGATCATTGGTCCCGGTGAATTAGACCGGACGAGACTGACCTTATACGAATTGACCGGCATTGCTGTAAAACTTACTCATCAGAAAGACGGTATGTTCTACGAGTTAAAAGTTCCTTTGAGATCTTCTGATAATATTCCTTTTGCCATCAATGCGGCATCCGGGAAGCCGGTCAGTATCTGGTTGGAAACGGGTGAGTTTAAAAAACCGGATTTTGGCGGACAGATACCGGGCGGGATGGGGGGAGGAAGAATGCCTGCAGGCGGCATGTTGATGGGAGGACGTCCGGAAATGCCGAAAAACATGAAAGTATTGATCAAAACAATTCTGCCGGCGATGTGACTAATCACGGAAACCCAACTCTCTATCCTGCCATCAGTCGCTGATGTCCATTTATAGTCTTGAAAATGGCTGCCGTTGTTTCTACATTTCCCAAGAATTTTTACCGATCCGATACATCCATGTTTGAAGAAACATTCAGAAAAAATGACAGCGCGCTGTTGCGTGAAGCGGAATATTATTTCCATCAGGCGTATCAATTTCAAATGAGCGGCCGGATTCATGAAGCGATCGAACATTACAAAAGATCCATTGAAATATTTCCGACGTCCGAGGCGCATACATTCCTTGGTTGGGCGCTGAGTTTCGAGGGCGATATTGAAGGCGCGATCTCAGAATGTGAAACGGCGATCTCTATAGATCCGGATTTCGGCAACCCGTACAACGATATCGGCGCTTATCTGATGAATCTTCAGCGCTTTGACGAAGCCGCGCAATGGTTCGAGCGCGCCAAAGAAGCCAAACGCTATGAAGCAAGGCATTATCCTTATTTTAATTTAGGTCGTATCAAAGAGAAGCAAGGGGATTGGCTGGGCGCATCAAATGAATACAAAAAGGCTCTGGAGTTATATCCCGAATACGAATCGGCCAAGGAATCCCTTCACCGGGTCAATAGCCTACTGAGCCGACGAAATTAGGAGAACATCTGAACCGAATGTCTACATATATACCGATGGGGTTAATTTTCACCGTCGGTCTCTTTTCATTGTATGCGCAGGATCGTCCAATAAGCCTGGTCTATCCTCGTTCGAATATTTTGTTGAGCACTACAGACTCCCTGCTCGTTCTTGGTCAGATCCGTATTCCCAATTCAAAGCTCTATATCAACGATCAGTTCGTTGCAGCATCACATGACGGTGCATTTATCGGTTTTGTGGGAATCGATCCGTTGAAGATAAACGCCGATTCAACCTTTGTATTGAAATGTAAAATCATCGCTAAAGACTCAGTATACTTGTACGAAAAAAAGGTTATCATTCCAATCCCCTTGCCGGCGCTCGACTCAGCGACAGCTGCGATAGATTCAAATTATCTTTTTCCTAACATTCCGATCAGTTTGCGTTCAGGTGACCGGATTCATCTAAAATGCCGCGCGACGCCGGGAGCAAAGGTTTTTTATTCTGTTATAAATTCTGATGGGGTTATCATTGAATCGGATCAGGCGATGGCGGAAGCCGAGCCGGACCTGATGGATAATTTCGGTGAATCGGTATTTGGGATCGGTAAAAAGACCAAACGCGCGCGGGTTCCCGGCATATTTACCGCAAATTTTTTCATGAAGGAAAAACTGAACAACGCTTCGATTCGGTTCACAGTCATAAAGAACGGGGATACCGCGCAGGCCGTTTCGAATGCAAAACTGACATCTTGGAACGATGAGGATATGCGCGCTGTTGAATTGACCGCTGAGATAAATAATGCGACCGTGGATCCGGGCAGGGCTTATTATTATTTTCTTCCAAAAGGAGTCCGAAGCGCCGTTGACGGTTCGATGGGCGATCAAATTCGCTTAAAATTATCATCCGGGCATGCGGCTTGGCTTCCCGAAAAGAACCTTGCTTATCTTCCATCAGGTACGGCCGTTCCCCGCTCATTTATACCGGTTATCCGCGTAAAGAAGGATGGACAGAAAAGCGTTATCAGGTTATTCATGTCGGAGCGGATCCCGTTTAGAGTCGAACAAACCGGCGAGCGGCAATTACAGTTGTTTTTATACGGCGGGATCAGCGATGTTGACTGGATTCGTTTTGAAAACGACAACCCGGAAATATCAAATGTAACATGGTCTCAACCGGAACATGATGTATTCCGGCTGACGGTAGACTTAAAAAACACGCATCATTGGGGATATGAGGCGGCGTATGACGGGACTAATTTGATCTGGACCATCCGGCACAAACCATTGGCTAAAGGGTTGCGCGGTTTAAAAATCTGTATCGATCCCGGACATTCTAAAGATATCGGAGCGACAGGGCCACGCGGTATAACGGAACGTCAGGCAAATGTGGAAGTTGCATTGGTTTTGAAAAAAGAACTTGAATCCGGCGGCGCGACCGTCATCATGACGCATCCGGATACAACAGCGGATCTATCGCTTTATGATCGGGTTGAAATTGCTAACCGGAATCAGTGCGACCTTTTCATCAGTATCCATCACAATGCGCCGCCTGACGGAGTTAATCCCTTCAGCCAGGCGTTGGGGCCGTCAGTGATCTACTATCATCCGCAAAGCAAGAAGCTGGCGGAATCGATCCAAGAGGCGATGGTCAAACGAACGAAACTTCCTGACTTCGGCATCTTTCAAGGCAATATGGCCGTGTGCCGCAATGCACGAATGCCCGCTGTTTTGGTGGAATGCGCTTTTTTATCCCTGCCCGATCAGGAAAAGATGATCGTTGATCCTAAATTTCAAAAAAAGGCAGCAACGGCGATAAAAGAAGGTATTATAAAGGTATTCAAATAATTTTTCACAATTCCGAATGAGTTTGTATTCCTCTGAGTAATAATAAGCTTATGGAAACGCTTCCAAAAAAAATGATCATTACACGGCGGGATACGATTGAAAAATTATTTCAAGGCGGGAAGAAGGCATCCGGCCGGTTTGTTTATTTTTTATATTCGCCAATAGAGGCTTCGGAAGATGTTCCCATGCAGGTCGGATTCATGTGCGGGAAAAGAACCGGCAACGCGGTAACGCGAAACTATTATAAAAGGGTTTTCAGAGAAGTTTTCAGGAAGAACAAATCTTATTTTACGGGTTTTAGAACGTTGATCATTTCACAGCAATCGATACTGGACTCTGATTTCAAGGCCCTGGAAGAAGATATCATTTTAACAGCGAAGAAAATGAAATGAGCGGAACATTGTACATCGTATCCACGCCCATCGGGAATCTTGAAGACATCACACTGAGGGCGCTGCGTATCTTAAAAGAAGCGGATCTGATCGCCTGCGAAGATACCCGCCAGACGCGCATCCTGCTTGACCACTACCAGATCGCTAACCAATTGACGAGTTTTTTTGAACATAATGAGATCAAAAAGATACCGGAGATGATCGCGGCGCTTCAGTCGGGAAAATCCGTTGCGGTAGTGTCCGACTCGGGAACTCCGACGATATCCGATCCTGCGTTTAAGCTTGTGCGTGAAGCACGAAAAGAGGGGATACCCGTTGTACCTGTTCCGGGAGCTAATGCGGCTCTGGCAGCCATTTCTGTTTCCGGACTTCCGACGGACAGTTTTGTTTTTGAAGGATTCCTGCCGCACAAGAAAGGGCGGCAATCGGCGTGGAAAGTACTGGCAGAAGAAGACCGGACGATCATTTTGTATGAATCGCCTTATCGTGTAATGAAAACACTGACGGAGATCGAAGAATATATGGGGCCGCGTCACGTGGTCATAGCAAGGGAATTAACGAAAAAATTTGAAGAAGTTATTCAGGGCAGCCCGGAAGAATTAAGAGCTCATTTTGAAAAGCACGAACCACGCGGTGAATTCGTGATCCTGATCGCAGGAAAGAAATATTTTGAAAAACGTTTAGAATAGGCTCTTCAAGCGCAATATTCGATTGACATTGGAACTGATTTTTTGTATACATAATCCATCGATTGTATCACTAACGAAAGGATAATGTCTTGGTTCAGCTAGTATTTTTACCCGTTTTGATCTTTGCCGTTGTGATCCACGAATGCGCGCACGGGCTGGTAGCCAAATGGTGCGGCGACGACACCGCAGACCGCGAGGGACGGATCACGCTCAATCCGATCAAACATATTGATCTTTGGGGGACGATTATCATTCCTGTTCTGCTGGCCGTTACTAATGCGGGTATCCTTTTCGGCTGGGCCAAACCCGTTCCGGTTAATCCGAATAATTTCAGAAATTTTCGCCGTGACGATATCTATGTTTCTATGGCGGGTCCGGCGTCCAATTTTATCCTTGCTATTATTTCAGCTCTGTTTATTGTGACGATATCTTTAATATATCAAAGTGTGGAACCGACATCTCAAAGCAGTGTTCAGATGGCTGAATTTGCTTTGGAATTCATGAAGTATAGTATCGAGATCAATTTGATTTTGGCGTTATTCAATCTTTTTCCGATCCCACCCTTGGACGGGTCGCATGTGGTCGCCAGCCTTCTTCCGCCGCATTTGGGTGAGCAATACCGCAGCCTGGGCTTTACCGGCATGTTCATACTCGTAGCGATGATGGCGCTTGGAATCATTAATCGTGTTATGGCTCCGATTTTTGCTTTTTTGCTTGGCTTACTCAATAACCTGATCGTCGGCCTATTGAATTGAAATCATGCGTTTAATATATAAATTAAGATCACTGCGTCTCCTCCACCCTTTCATTCTATCCGATTCCCGAATTGACTCAAAAGACGTCATCATCATTCGTATCGAACACGAAGGAATCACCGGCATCGGTGAGTCGTCGCCTTCGCGCTACTATGGCGAACCGCCGGAGAGCGTATTAACTTGTTTGACCGAAGCCGGCAAAACTCTTAGTCGTCTTAAGGATCCGTTTAATGTCGGTGAAATTATGCACACTTTATCGGAGTTGTTCCCGTATAATTTTTCCGCAAGATCGGGAATCGATATGGCTTTGCATGATTGGGTCGGGAAAAAATTGCAAAGCCCGTTGTATAAATATTTTGGTTTATCTATGTCTGATACGCCGGTAACCTCTTTTACGATCGGCATTGATGAATTGGGTATGATCGAGCAAAAAATAAGAGAAGCGGAACCTTATCCGATCCTGAAGATCAAGCTGGGGGTGGGTGAGCGGGATTACGATATCATTAATACTATCCGGAAATCTACATCGAAGAGGCTTCGTATTGACGTCAATGAAGGCTGGAGCAAAGATGAGGCCGCAAAAAAGATTGACTGGTTGGCCGGGCAAGGGGTTGAATTGATCGAACAGCCTTTGCCTAAGGAAAATACCGATGATATGATCTGGCTCAAACAACGTTCTGCTTTGCCTTTGTTTGCCGACGAAAGCGTAAAAACGGATTCAGATATTCCATTACTGAGGGAATCTTTTCACGGGATCAATATCAAACTCGATAAATGCGGCGGCTTAAGCGAAGCCCTTCAAATGATCAAAACTGCACGTGCGAACGGGCTTAAAACGATGATAGGCTGCATGATCCAGACTGTTATCGGTTCTACTGCGGCAGGACATATTTCTCCGCTGGTCGATTTTGCAGACCTGGATGGCCATTTGCTTATTGACGACTGCTCGTTCAGCGGCATGGAAATTAAAAACGGAAAAATTATTTTGACTGACAAGCCGGGAATCGGTATATTGGAATCACTATGATGTTTAAAGCTGAAAAACACAAGACCTTCGATTATACGCCGCTATATTATAAGCCGGAGAAGGATCCCGAAGAAAAACTCAAGCAGCGAATTCGGTTCAAGCGGTCGACGTCCGTGACTTTTCCTTTCACTAAGAGATTTTTCTTTCTTATTCTGCTCATTATCTTCATTGTCTACGTCCTAAAAAAACTTGCTATCTTCTTCTAATTTTCTTAGTTTCACCTTGTTTGTAACAATTTTTGGCTGAAACTGAGCTCTTCGGAGGCATGGAATGATTCAAATTGGCGAGATTCTCAAACAAGTACCTTTTTTCCGCTCTCTGGGCCGCGATAGTATTGACTTTATCACAGAAAAACTGAAATTCAAACAATTCAAGTCCAACAGTACCATCTGCAAGGTCGGGGATCCGGGCGATAAAATGTATATCGTACTCAGCGGCAAAGTTGCCGTTATGGCCGCTAACAATGAAGTTCTGGCGCATATCGGCGCCGGCAATTACTTCGGAGAGATGTCTTTATTGACCGGGGAACCGCGATCCGCAACGGTCAATGCGGCCGAGGATACGGAGACCTTCGTGCTCGAAAAAGATGATTTTGATGTGATCCTGGAGAAATATCCGTCGATCTCGATCGCCATGAGCAAGATCATGAGCCAGCGTTTGCGCGAGACGAATACCGTGGTCTCTGAAAAAGCGAAGCAGATGAAATCGGCGGCGCCGGCGGGTCCTTCAGGAAGCCTTAAAGACAAACATATTACGGAAGTCATTGCGTTCTGCGAATCCAATTCTCTGACCGGAAGCCTTGAGGTGACCCACGGAAGCGACACGGCGGTCATTACCTACGAAAAAGGGGTTCTGCAAAATATCAAACTCAGGGATTTCAACGATGATGAAGCCCTCGATCAGATGATGAGCTGGGAAGACGGTCAATTTATCATCAAACCCAAGATCATCTCGTTTGACGGGGAGGAGGCCAAGCCCGCAGAAAGTGAAAAAGCGTCAAAAAAAACGGGTTCGGTCTTGGTGATCAATCACAGCATGGTCGTTCGCAAAGTGATCGAAAAAAATCTTACCGGCCTCGGCCATACCGTTAAAACGGTCGACAGTATCACGGAAGGTATATCGGCACTGCGTACACTGAAACCGAATGTGATCATTTCTGATTTTAAATACGATGAGATCTCGGGTTACGATTTTTGCCAGCAGATCCGAGAGAATTCTTCCTATCAGGACATCCCGTTCATTTTTATCACCGATTCCAATACCGATGCCGCGGTCGTCAATCAGCTGAAGACCGTGACAAATTCTGCCATGGTGGATTCACAGGATGTCAACCATATGGCGGAGACGGTAGAAAAAATGATCCCGTAGACATTAAAATACAATTTGTGCAAAGCTGCTGTGAACGGATGGTTTACGGCAGCTTTTTTATTTGGAATGTACGTGAAAAAGCGGCTGCGCGCAGGACGCGCAGGATTCCAGCGTTTCGAGTTTGTTCAGATATTCCATAACGCACATGACGACGGTGGCGTGGCTCCATGTGAGCGGGGAAACGGAGAGCGGCGCGTTGGAGTAGGGGTGAACCTGCTCTGCTAGTATGCCGGATTTGAGTGAACGTGATGCGACCCATTCGAGTGTCGATAAAGCTTCGCTAAGTTCGGTCTTGGTTTTTGCTTTTGCGATCTGATATTGCGCAAGCCACATGGTACAAATGAACCACGGATTACCGGGCACACTCCCGATATCCCGGCTTACCTGGTGATAATAATCATTTTCATACCGCGCGACCCCGCCAACCTCAGTTTTACACCATAATCTATCTTTGATTGCTTTCATCGTAGACATCACCTTTTCATCCATCGGATGATATGCGCCGAACGCAAATATGCCGTACATGCTTGCATCGACGGTCATATCATATTCAAAGGATCCGTCGGCTTTTTGATTTGCCATCCGTACAAATCTCTTTTGTTCGTTGCTGTACAAATACCTATCCATGCCGCTTTTCATGGTATCGGCTGTCTCTGAGTATTTTTGAGCTTTGTCTGTTTCTCCGAAAAGCCGGGCGAAATTCGAAGCGGCCTTCAATCCGGCAATGACTGCGGCGGTAGTAAAAGTCAGGATACCGTGCCGTTCCTCCCAAAGATCATATGACGGATGAGGCAATCCGGTTTTTTCATTGCGGAAATGGCACATGAAATCAGCCGTTCGAATAACAAGAGGCCCGTATAACGGCTGAATGAATTCCACGTCATGGTATTTCTCATAATGTTTCCAGAGCGACCACACTACCAGCGCCGTTTCATCCTCCTGAATAGGCAACTGTGTGTGCCCGTCTTTGACCCACGGATGCCAGGAACTCGCCAATGTGCCGTTAGGATTGTATTTATGGAGCAGATATCCGTTATCTTTGATCACACGCGCGCAGAATTCAAAAAAGCGGCGGGTTACCGCTCCGTATCCGGCAAGATCCATGGCATACGCCACCAGGGCGCCGTCCCGCGGCCACATATAACTGTAAGTGTCGCGCCCTTCAAAAGTGATATCGGAATCGTTAGCTGCAATGATCGCGCCGTTGTTATCTATTTGAGAGCGGATCGTGATGAGGCTGCGTTTGAATAGACGGATGATCGGCGCGGGCAGGTTGTCAAAATTTATCTTTTCTTTCTCTATCCACAGTTTCCAATAGTCAGTAATGCGTTTTAAAACGCGATCCGGATTGTATTGCCGGATAAAACTGTTGTTATTTGCACATTCTCCGTATGTTTTACCGGCAATGATCCAGTAATAAAAATCGTCGGTTCCTTTGGGCGGAACAGATAAGAACATGCCTATGGTTGAGTCCACGGAACCCTGTGCGATCGCATGCATTTCGAGTTCTCCGTCTTCGGCGTCGCGCCATGTTCCTTCAAGGCCGCCTCCCTTTTTTCCAATAGCATAATGATCCACACCGAAATGGTCATCGTTGTAAAAATTCATCAAAAAGAAACGATCGCTTTTGTAGTGCAGGATACAACCGATTTTGGGATCGAACAGGGCCGTATCGCCGACATCGGATTCTGAAATATTGAACCCATGATGGAAAAACACACGCACATCACGCGGTTTGTCGAGAAGGTTTTTGACGGTGATCTTTCTCAAGTAGATATTTTCATAAAAATCAACGGCATCGTTGCATATAAGTTGCAGGCCCAGAGTCCGGTGCGTCAGGGTTACTTCCGATACCATCGTGTCATCGAGATAATTGAGTTCCTTCTCCCATGCATCGTGCATCCAGGCGAATTGGCCGTCCGCCCATACCCCGAATTTACATTCGTTTCCTTGTACGTGATTTTCTTTCCCTACAAAAGGGTAATAAAGGTCCCGGATATAATAGTTCTTATCAAATCCGATCAATAAACTTCCATTACCGACGGGGATATCGCGCGGCATAATTGTATCCGTTAGATGAGTTAACAGCGCAGGTACGATACCCGCGCCGCATTATGTCAGTGAGCTAGTTATTTTCTGCAGGCGGCGTGAAAACTTTGGCGGCCAATTCACTATCGATCATAAGCAGGCCGTGTCCGTCCCCATCGATCAATTTAAGTTTATGCAGAATTTTCCCGACGGTGGATTCTTCTTCCACCTGTTCATCCACATACCACTTTAAAAAACTGATCAATGCGTGATCTTTTTCTTTGATGGCGATATCCATGAGTTTATTGATCGACGCGGTCACCAATTTTTCATGTTCCAGCGTTTCTTCAAAGATCTCGATGAGGGATTTAAAGTGAACTTTCGGGCCCGCGATCGCTTTAAGTTCAACTTTGCCGCCACGGTCATTGACGAAATTGAAGAATTTCATGGCGTGGAAATGTTCTTCCTGCGCCTGGACAAGAAAGTAATTGGCAAAACCATCCATATTGGCTGTATTACAGTGGGCGGCCATTGAAAGATACAGGTATTCCGAAAAGAATTCTTTGTTGATCTGTTCGTTAATAGCAGCTTGAAGGTTTTTGGATAACATTATATGCTCCTGTCCTGTCTTTTATTTTGTTATTTTGCTTAATACTGAATAATGCGCCAATTTGCCGTTCTTGTCGTAAACTTCCGACTTGACCGTCCCGATACCGACTGAAAAATACTCAACATGCTGCGATTTGCCGGCCGGCATTTTCATCCCCATCATTTCCATTACGGTCTCTACTTCGACAGCGATCTTATAACACTCAAATGTCCCAGCCGGGACTACAACCGACTGTTTTGCCTCCACTTTTCTGCGAACGGTCGAGACCATAAGGCCCATCTCTTGTCCTTTTTGTATCATGTGCATTTTCATAACCGCTTCTTTCAGCTGGTCGCCGACTTTCATACCTTTCAAAGGCATTTCAGAGAAGCCTCCGTCTATTTTCAATTCCATGTCTTTCTGTTTCTCCATGGAATTAGCAAAAGTCTGAAGATCCATATAAAATGAAACTCCGTCACATTTGACCTTGAATTCAACCGATGCATCCGATTTTCCTTTGGCATTCGTGTGCGTACCCAACATGGTCGCTTCAGCTGTGCCGCCCGCATCAATTCGGTCTTTGACGGTAACGACATTGGTACCCATCAATTTGTTCTGTCCGTCAAACTCCTGCATTTCAAAGGAATTTCCTTTTTTGAGAGGATAGAAGGTATCGCAGTTCTGTCCCATCACTATATCAACAGAAAGAAAAAATATGATCGACGTTAAACCGATCTTTATCAATGATTTTGTTTTCATGCCATACTCCATTTAATGAATAAAAATTCTACTTTCCGATGATTCCATAAGCGATCGCTCCCAATCCTGCTATCAGACTGACGATGGCGCCGATCATTAAAGCTTTGATATTCGACTCTGTTCCCTTTGTGAGTTCTTCTTCCGATTTCAACGTGACAATGAATGGCTTTCCTTTTTCAGAAGGCTGCTGAATCATCAGTTCACCCGTAGAATCCGATGCTTCGCCGATCACATAAACACGCCGGTCGAGCGGAATGATCTTCTCAGTGAACTCATATCCGAGGATCTTACGATCGCCGGTACTCCGCGCGACATTGAAGGAGAAGCTGCCGAAAGAAATGGAATTGCGGCCCTGCATACTGGGTTCGTATTTGCTTACGACCTGAACCGGATCGATGTCCGCGCCGTTAGGATTGACCGTAATGCGTCCGGAGGCGTCTTCCACTTCAAAATGGACGGACTGGGAATTACTGGCGACCGTCGTGGAACCCGTACGAGTACGTCGGACGCTGTTGCCTTTGGAATCTTTTTCGTAGTACGTTTCTTCATAGCGCTCAGATACATCCATAGTGTAGTACACGCACGGCTGTTTCGATAATTCGCCGCTCAACGGTTTAGCACATTTAACGATACCTTTGACTTCCGAGAGCTGTTTGAATCCACCGCTGTTTCCTATCCCGTCTTTAACCGATTGGCAAAGATCGGCAAGGTCTTTAGTTGAGGATGTTTGAGTAGATTTGATCTCCAGGAGTTTATCCTGGCTCTTTCTGCGCAAAAAGATAAGCAATATGCTTAACCCGATAAGCGCAAGACCGATGATAATGCCTGCCATGGTAACTTTCCTCCGAATAAGTGGTTGGGGAAACCGTCAGGAAAAAGTCTGCTGAAACAGTTGATGAAAAGCTTTGTAAAGCCCGCCGTACACCAGCAAGGTACCTACGGTCTTTATGATTCCTCCCGCATACATGAGCCAAAATCCGGTGCGCCGGTATTTTGGGGTCAGCGCCATGATGATGCCCAGTTCTTTCAAGCCCGGACTTGGAATCGATGCAATGATCACGATACCGAGATGACCGGATTTTTTTATGAATTGTTTGAATTTCGAATCATGCGGCTGCACATGCAAAAGTTCCGCCTCGGTCTGAGGGGAATCGTTGAAATATTTCTGGATTCTCTGGAACCAAGGTTTATGCTGGAGCCGGTCCAGCCATACACGCATGCGGTACCATTTGATCAATTCGTGAAACGATTTTTTGAAAAGAAAGAACAAACAATACAACCAGATAAGGTCAATGACCGATACGATAACAAAAACGACCGCGGCGGTGCTCAACCAGTGCTGAAAATGAGGCAGCAGCAGCGTATACCATCCTACGACCGCAGACTCGTGCTGTGCCAGAGTCCAAATAACCATGGAGACCAATGTAACCGTGTTGATCTCGAAAATCAGATGTTCGGTTAACGTTGTGTTGACTTTGAACCACAATATCTTCATTTTATAAAAAGTAATCGTTTTTTGATCAAAAACCAATAAAATTTGGCGCTATGAAATCTGTTATCTTGCTTGTCTTTGCTGTTCTCATGATTCAGGAAAGTACGTTTACAGAATCTGAAGTTTACGGCGAATGGATTTGGTTGTTTTCAAAAGGAGGGCTGATGGATCACACGCTCACTCCGGAAAAAGTAAAGTCGTCAAAAAAACTAGTACTGACCAAGGACCATGTAGCCATGTTCTTTGTAGAGG